>CAZNGU010000077.1:0-7305 GCA_964572325.1 uncultured Methylomarinum sp. | reverse complement strand
TCGATCGTAGTACATGATCACACACCCGGTGACCGCCCCCCGATCACGGGTATTAAAGGTCTAATCAAGCGCTTGTTAAACTCAATACCATGGATCACCGCCAGTCTGTTCATCGCTATCTCACCGCTGATGCGTCAGCGTCACCTACTGAACGCCCGGATACCATCCTCACGCATCGTGACAGTCACCAATGGGATCGTCGTTCGTGATCTCGTGCCAGATGCAAGGGAGCTTCTATTGGAGAGGTTCGGATTGGCGCCAGATTGCTATATTGTCTGCGCCGTTGGCAGGCTCAACCCTTACAAGCGCTTCGATTTTGCAATTCAATGCATCGGTAGACTGGCTTGTGAAAACCCAGAGAGTAACCCCGTGTTGATACTTGTGGGTGATGGACCTGACCGTTCCCAACTCGAAGACGTTGCCGGATCACTTATACCAAAGTGCAAAGTGATTTTTGCAGGGCAAGTGGAGGATGTATGGTCAATATTATGTGGTGTCGATACAGTTATTCACCCATCAGCCGGTGAAGGGCTATCCCTGGCAATCCTGGAAGCCATGTCCGCGGCTCGGCCCGTAATCGTGCCGAGCCTGCCCTCTGTTTCGCAGACAATTGAACATGGCACCAGCGGTCTTATCTATCAGGAGGATTCGTTAGATGAGGCCAGCAGATTGCTGCATAATCTATCAAGTAACAATACGCTTCGCACGACAATCGGGATTAATGCACGCCGCCTGGTTCTCGAACAGTATCAATTAAATCGCACACTAAAAGATTTTAAAGACTCAGTTATTCCCGCTCTTTTCCAGCCATAAGGACTAATATCAGACTCAATAAAAAGTCTGGCAAGTACTTGCCTGTATGATCGCTAACCTGAAAATGTAAAATAAAATCTACCTACTCAATCGAGGGCAGATCCTCACTTTTTAGTTAATAAAATATTTTTTTCCATGAACTATATTTTATTATTCAAAATCATTTTTTAGCCTTCGTAATATTTCAAATGCCTGATTTATATCCTTAATATTTATTTTTGAAATCTTATCAAGCGCATCTTTTAAATCCGTACTAGAAATACCTGCTGTTCTTGGTAAATATACAACATGACAATATTCTTTTAACTCATCAAATTTACCTTCCCAGTCATCCCCCATAGCAAAAATATCAACATTGTACCTGGCAATATCTTCTACCTTCTGCCCCCAGTCATTTTCGGGTATCACAAGATCAACATACTTTATAGCCTCAACAATTGCCGCTCTTTGCTCATATGGGATGATTGTTTTCTTGCCTTTAACTTCATTAAACTCATCGCTTGAAACTGCCACAATAAGTTTTGTACCTAACCCGTTTAATCTTTCAAGTAATTTTAAATGCCCCATATGAAACATGTCAAATGTGCCATAGGTTAATACTGTTGTTTCTTTCATATAACAAACTCGGAAGTTTAAATATTCGCTTACACCTGTAGACAACCAGGGTAAAGCAACCCACTAGCACACTTTCACGACTCACAGAGAAACGTATTTATCATAACCGTTACACTCGTTATTGAGACTCATGCTTTAGCAAATTTGATAAAGTATTTTTAGTAGCATTCACTGAATTACCAAGTGCAAAAAAGGTTTTGTTCAATAGAGCTTTTCGTTCTTCGATCATTGTATCTTTTTTATCAAATGTAAGGAGCTTGAGTATATCTATTAAATTTTCAGGTTTTTTTATTTTATACACAGCCTCTAGCAGATTCCTATATTCATTCATCGAACCATAATACTCAAATATATTTTCTTTAGCATAGATAATAACCGGTCGTTCAAGAATCATAAACTCATATATTACCGAGCTTATATCCCCAAGTAATATGTCGGCAGTTCTCAAAATTTCATATATCGAAGTATTCGTTTCTTTATACACTATTACATTTTTACCTTCGACAGAACTAAAGCAGGCGCCCCAGTCTTTTCCTTCACAGCGTTCCGGGTCAAGCAATAATGGATGCGGCTTTATTACTATGTTATAAATGGGTTGTTCCTTTAACACATAAAGAATATCCTCGTCGACAGAAATCATTTCTGAATTGTTACTCCACGAAGGGGCGTATAGCAATATAGGCTTTGATGCGTCTTTAAAAGTGTATTGCTCTCCCTTAAATCCATCATTATGTAACAAAGTGTCTGTAACTGGCAGCCCTGTTTTACATATTTTACACTTTTCTACTATCTCTGATTGCATTTTATATACTGCTGGGCCAGGGCAAAACACATAATCATAATAGTTTAATTGCTTGTTTTTTATGTAACTGGCTTTTGGACCAACACCATGCAGTAGATATATTTTTAAAACATCGCCACCAAACCACCAGCATATCCCGTAATACTCCGTCGTGATATAACAGTCATAAACAGAAAAAAGGTTTTTACGAACATCGTCTTTGCAGATATATTTAACACCAGGCAGTTTATATTTGTCTTCAAAACCCTGCCACTTTACTATTGTCACCCTGTAACAGGGGTCGTCTTTAATCGCCAAAATTATCGGCTCAACATGAAGATAATGGAAATAATGAGGCGTATCAAATATAATGCCCTTCCTGCTTTTTTCTGAGAAAGCATAAATAAAATCACGAATCGAATGCTTAGCCTTGTGCCACAAAGCTCTTTTACCTGGCATCCTGTTTACTCCATTTTTTACAGGCTAAAAATTTAATAATCATATTTTTTTTAGCAGAAAACCCGCCCGGTTTGGCAATATTTCTCTAATATAATGCACTGTTCTATCGTTAAACATAAACTTTAGAACAATTAAAACATAAATAGCACTAGCCAAACAAGCGGCTAGAATTAGCATTAAATACGTATCCACCACGAACCTATTTAATATCAAAAACATTAACGTAAAAAAACATATTCCAAAAATAGAATATTTTATAAGTATAAAATAATACAGACTTATTGAAACATCTAGCTGCTTGCATGTATATATTGGCTGCATAATTAACTTATTAAACAATAGTGGTATAACTGTTCCAAGTGCAACACCATATAAACCTGCATATTGAACAAGAATAACACTTATTATTATATTTGCTATCGCCTCTATACTGGTTATTTTTGCATAAAACTTATGCTTTGCTATAGCATATAAAATTGCAACACTTGGCCGTTGGGCATTTGCAACAATGCTGGAAACGCATAAAATTAACAACACCATATAAACGTCTGCATACCCTCCTCCCATCCAGATACTGATAAACGACGCACCAAGTACGATTAATAGACCACCAATAAATACTGACATCATTGCTGAAAGTTCAGTAATTACTAAAAATACTTCCCTAAGATTATCCCACTGTTCAAGCTTATGATATTTATTAAGCACAGGACTTATAACTCCAAATATACTGTCCATTGCCTGGGAGAAATAACCTATTAGAGCAATCGCAATAGTATAGTGTGTTACAGCGCCAACCCCGATAAATGCCCCCACTACAAGATCATCAATATTAAACCTGATTTTATCAGCAATAGTAGTTATATATGTATATTTTCCATAATGGTAGTACTCTTTTAATTTATCAAAACTTACTCGTGAGACTGAAACTCGTAACTCAGGAAAATATTTCCTAGCAAAATAAACCATACTGATACTTACTGCTAATGCATCTATTGATGTAACGATTGCTACTGCAACAACACCATAACCATAACCTACTACTAATACGATTAAACTCGTTCGAAATACTAAAGAAAACAACTGGATATAACTAATAATATCGAAACGATATTTAGCAAATAACATGCCACTAAAAGATGTTATCGGGAAAAGTATCGATACTTTTAGTCCTAGTATAGCAACCAGTAATTGAGCTAATGATCTATTTACATCAGAAGCTACAAACTGCGGTAATAACAAAATAATAACAAGCGTAACTACCAGTGATAACAGCCCAACACCTGAAAACAAAAAAACCGAGGTAGACAAGGCAATATTTACTTCCTTTTCACTATCTCTATCGCTGTGCACTGCCCGTACTACAAACCTGGTGATGGCGCTTCCAAGACCGACATCAAGCAAACCATAAAAACCAACAACTGCTCCTACGAGCACCCAAATACCATATTGCTCATCTCCCAGGGAGTGAACCAGAAATGGCAACATAAAAAAGCCCACGATAATATTTGCTACAAGAATAAACGAGCGCAATATAGCGCCTTTAAATATTTTTTTTGATGTGGACGTCATTGACTACAATTGCCTTATAATAAAGTTAGCTAACTGCCAAGGTATCACTTCACAGCGGGTAAATAACAATTTGAAACAGCTTTATACCATTTATCAAAAATCAGTAGCAATCACTGGTATTGGGCGCGCACTGGCGTCTAAAGCTACTCCTCAAGGGGGTCAAACAGAATACAAAAAAACCACACTAGTATTAATACTGATGTCTTTATTATTGTTATCTATATTATACAGTACATTTTCATCTGTTTTTCCCTTATAAAAATCCTCTAACTGCTAAGGATAAGTATTCAACAGGTTCAACGATAATTATAGCTCAGCTTATTTGACAACTGCAGTATTATTGCGAAATTGTGAGGTAAGTTGGTTTACAACAGATACTTTGATGATAACCAAATGACCTGTCTGTTTAGGTTAGCAGAAAATCAGTATTATAATTTGTAAGTTTTTTTACACGTATAATCGGGGGCATTTATGAATTTTCTTTGTCTACTTTCGGCAATCCTGCGTCTATTCCATAAAAATAACTGGTAAAAAGGAAAGATTTTATTTCGATAAATAAGGTTCTTCGTAGATACTCTCAAGTTAAATTGGACGGTAATTTTGCTCTTATTTATTACACTTAATAACTCTGCGTGGAGTACAGGGAATGGGTATACAAGCTTAAGATCAGAAAACAAACCATTTGCTAAATGGGTGTCCCAGTCATCAGATACTGTTCTTATTGTTTGAAGTCTTTCAGATAAAACCTTTGCAGTATTTTTGTCAATATAATAGGCCTGACATCCATTGATATTTTGAATGTCACCAGCATAGGTCAAGCCATACCCTGGACATAAGTCAATAGTCTTATGTAAAGTGGTATTTTTATATATTGGACTATAGAGCAGGCACACTGTATTCGTTAAATCAATTTTTTGTAATTCTTTAAGAATGATCGGCAACTTGTTTCCCAGGATAACATCATCCTCAAGAAGTAAACCAAAATCACACCGCTTATCGTTAGCCATTTCTCTGCAAGCTTCTACATGACTTTTTGCACAGGCTATTTCTGCCTTCGTGAGGTCTCTTTCATAGAGCCTGTGTTTATTTACAGCATGCAACTCATCATCATCAATCTGTTTCGCATCGCAAGCATTTACAAATTGATATTCAATGTTCAACCTGGATAACTGCGAACGCATTAGTTCTCTGCGTTCCTGGGCGAATTGTAAACTTATGATAAATATCTTTGAGATTAGTTGCGTTTTTTTATGCTGCATAGGGATTTAATATTTCACGTTTGTTTTCGGCTATTATGTTTCATAAAATATCTATAGAAAAAAGTAACCTCATCTTCTAATGTAATGTTTAAGCGCCAGACTAAATTATTCAGTCGACTGCTGTCCATTAGTTCACGTTTGTACCATCTGGCTGTTCATTGTCAGATTCGATTTGACTATGATAACCAACGACTTTGCTAAAAATTTCTGCCAGCCTGGCGATACTTAGAGCATAACCAGCACCCACGATAATATGACTTAGCATGGGTGTATATTTCGATAATAAGTCGATTTATCCAGATTCACAATATAAACACAGGCAACCGCTATGCCATTGACACAAGGAATTCATGATGTAGCGTTCCGTACTCTATTGTATACATCATTGATCTTAACTTCATGGGCTAGCCTTGTCCAACATGAATGAGTTAAAAATAGTTCACAATCCTCAAATGAAAACGATTATGACAGCAACACTCTTAAAGACGATAAAGGTACAGGAAGCATTTTTGCAGGCAATCAACTTGTCACTTTTGCTATTATACTTTAAAAACGTTTTTAACATTATTCAGTGCATCATCTATTGCCTGAAAACAGTCCTCAAAAAACACATCCGGTTTTCCATAAGGGTCACTTATTATGATTTTTTTGTGCGAACACAGCAACCCTAACAACGCAATCTGACAGCCACTGTTATCAACCTCTTTAAAGAGCTTTACATGCCATGGCTCCATACAAACGACAAGATCTTTATTCGAAAACGTTATTGATTCATATATCCTGGCTCTATGTGCTTCAAGATCAATATCACGATAAAGCGCGTTTTTTAATGCATCTGCATTAGCTAATGAGCCTTCTTTTGTATGTAGCCCTATTGAGACTGCATTAATACCCAGTTGTTTAGCTCTCATTTCTGCATACGGGCTACGGCATATATTACCTTTGCACACAAATACTACCCTGGAAACTTTCGACCAGTCTACAATGCCATATTGGTTATATAAACCAATATAATACTTACTAAACACCCATAAATTTTCAAGCTTCTTACGTTTTGTTGTATATTTTAATTTTAGCTTAAAATCTCTTATATTCTGTTTTATTAGCTCAAGACCGGAACTATATTGTATTAAATCTTCCATCCTTGAAGGAAAGCTCATTCGCTTTACAAGGTACTTATCTGCCTCGGTAATATTACAAAAATCAATACAGCCAGGCTCGGCCATTACCGCACCATGCAAACCAATCTCCTTAATATAATTTATATCCCGAATAGAGAAGTCCTCTTTACGTCCGGTAGGATAGGCAAATATAGGACATGGATTCTTAAGCTGCTGGGTCAGCATATTCCATGAACCATGAATTTCTTCACGTGCCTGTTTATCTGAACATTTGGAAAGAATCGCATGACTAACAGTATGTGGCCCAAAAGATATCCCGTGTTTTTCAAGTTCACGCGCATCATCCCAGCTTATAGGTAGCGCACTTGTTTTTAGCAAATCAATAGATCCTCTTTCTACATTAGTAGATAAACTAAATAGTGCTTTTTCAAGCTCTGAACCTGACAAACGTTTACACTTACCTCTAAAGTTTGTCATTGATTTATGCCTGTTCTCGGGAGTATCAATGTTATAAATTATTTCTTCCGTAATTAAATCAATAGTAATTTGTTCTTTATTTGCATTATAAAAGACAAACTTTAGAAAAAAATCCCACGGACATTGTTCACCATCAATAAATCCTGTTATTAAAAAAATTGTTGCGGGACATTTATACTTTATAAATATGGGTACAGCAATTTTCGCC
>CAZNGU010000076.1:0-7331 GCA_964572325.1 uncultured Methylomarinum sp. | reverse complement strand
CATCACAATAATTTACATGCTAGAATGGGATGTTCATGAACCTAAAGAGTATATTGAATAAAAATAGCTATTATAGAATTCCTGTTTGTATCTAACAATGGTAGCATAAGGAGAATTTTTTTATAGTTTTGTTCTTATAAATGGCTTATTCAACAATTACCACTATTTTTCAGAAATATGATTCAGATTTATCTGCAGCAGAGGCGCATGGTTTGGCAACAGGCATGCTTTGTCTAGCCAATAAAACAGAAGCTACTATATGGCTGGCTGAATTATTTGAGCAGGATATTACATTACTTGATGATGATAAAACCATTTTAGTGGCATTGTTTGAGCAGACTCAAAAGTTAATGAGTGAAGAAGAAAATATGTATAGATATGACCTTTTTTTGCCCGGAGATGATGAGCTCTTAGGCTTTCAAATGAAGTCGCTTTGTTCTTGGTGCGAAGGTTTTTTATTTGGTGTCGGGCACAATCGTTCATCTTCTACATGGCCAAAAGGAATAGCAGAAATGATGAAGGATATCATCGAATTTACCAAATTAGACACTGATATAGATGAAGATATGGATGAAGAAGAAAAAAATGAGCATGAAGAGGCTTTAATGGAAATTCAGGAATATTTAAGAGCAGCTGTTAATATGATTAAAGATCAATATTCTGATAACAAAGTAAATCAACATTAAGCAATGAATCAAACAGAATTTAAACGTCGTCGCAAAGCATTAATGCAACAAGTGGGTGAAAATAATATTGCCTTAATCGCTAGTGCATCGCACCAGACAAGAAACCGGGATGTTGAGTACCCATTTAGACAAGACAGTGACTTTTACTATTTAACAGGTTTTAGCGAAGCTAATGCGCTGGCTGTTTTTATTCCGGGTCGGGAGCAAGGCGAGTATATTTTATTTTGCCAGGAATTTGATGAAAAAAAAGCACTATGGGAAGGTGCGCACGCAGGGCTGGAAGGTGCCACAGCACATTATGATGCAGACGACTCTTTTCCTATTGATGATATCGGCGATATATTACCTGGTATGCTGGAGAATAAGCATAAGGTTTATTATCCCATGGGGCGAGATGGTGATCTGGATCATCAAATTTTAGAATGGATTAATCATCTAAAAAAACAGTCCCGAAATGGGATTAGTGCTCCGGGTGAATTAGTTTCTTTGGAACATATACTTCATGAAATGCGCTTATTCAAAAGTTCCGCAGAAATAAAGTTAATGCGCAGAGCGGCTGAAGTTTCTTGTCACGCTCATACACGAGCTATGCAACGCTGTAAGGTAGGCATGTATGAATACCAAATGGAGTCGGAAATTATTCATGAATTTATGCAGCATGGACTCCGGTTTGTGGCGTATCCTTCTATCGTAGCCGGAGGGAAAAATGCCTGCGTACTGCATTATGTGGAAAATAAAGATAAGCTAAAAAAAAGTGATTTGCTGCTAATTGATGCCGGAGTGGAATGTGATCATTATGCTTCGGATATCACCCGTACTTTCCCTGTATCGGGTAAATTCAGTATGGCACAAAAAAAATTATATCAATTAGTTCTGGATGCACAATATGCAGCGCTTGAACAAATTCGACCCGGTATTCCCTGGAACAAAGCGCATGATGCATCGGTTAAAGTCATTACTCAGGGACTGGTTGAGCTGGGCTTGTTGAAAGGACGTGTTTCCAAACTGATTAAGGATGAAAAGTATAAACAGTTTTATATGCACAGAATAGGTCATTGGCTAGGAATGGATGTACATGATGTGGGGAATTATAAACTGGATGATGAATGGCGATTGCTTGAGCCCGGTATGGTTTTGACTATTGAGCCCGGATTATATATCCCAAAGGATTGCACAACAGTAGAGGCTAAATGGCGAGGTATTGGCATTCGTATTGAAGATGATGTGTTAGTGACAGAACAGGGACATGAGGTGTTAACCCAACACCTTGTAAAAGAAATTGATGAAATTGAAAGCTTAATGCAGGTCAATTAATGCAATATGATTATGATGTTTTAATTGTGGGTGGCGGGCTGGCAGGGAATAGTCTGGCATTGGCTCTGAAGGATTCAGGTCTACGCATAGCACTGGTTGAAGCCAGTAGCAGAGAACAAATGCAAAATTCTCCGGCAGGTGACAGAGCGTTGGCTTTATCGGCAGGGACGGTAAAATTATTACAAGCCCTGGATGCCTGGGAAAGTATTAAAGATAAGGCAACAGCGATTAAGAATATCCATATTTCAGACCGAGGGCATTTCGGTAAGGCGCGTTTATCGGCTAAGAAAGAAGGAGTGGATGCACTGGGCTATGTGATTAGTGCCAGAAATATTGAAGGACATCTTGCTGAATTAGTTAAAAATACAGAAATAACACAAATATGTTCCACCCGTGTTGTTGGGTTGATCTCGGATAGCGAAGCGGTTCACCTGAGTTTGAAGAACAATGAGCAGTCCATCAATTTAACAGTTAAATTAGTGGTCGGTGCTGATGGCGGGCAGTCAACTGTGCGCCGATTATTGGAGATTCCACAACAGCTTACAGAATATGATCAAACTGCTTTAATTACCACCGTTAGAACTACATTGCCTCACAACAATACTGCATATGAGCGGTTTACCGAATCAGGTCCTCTTGCTGTGCTGCCTGTGAATGAAGAAGAATGTTCGATTGTCTGGACGCGTATGCAAGAAGATGCAGAAGATTTAATGGCCAGTAGTGAATCTGTATTTTTAGAACAATTACAACATTGCTTTGGCTATGCATTAGGGGAATTAATACTATCAGCCCCTCGCAGAGCTTTCCCATTAAGTCTCATCCAGGCAGAAAATATGGTTTCAGGCAGAACAGTCATTATTGGCAATGCAGTCCATCAGCTTCATCCTGTTGCCGGACAAGGGTTTAATCTAGGCATAAGAGATGTAGTGCAGTTGGCTGAAATGCTATTGGAGCAACAGAAAAAACAGGCGGATATCGGGGCGGCAGATTTTTTGCAACATTATGCAGAATTAAGAAAAAAAGATCACAATCTCACTATTGGCTTCACAGATGGACTAGTTAAAATTTTTTCTACCGACTGGTTTCCGATTGCAGCTGGCAGAAGTATTAGCCTGGCTGTCCTTGATCATATTCCCTTGGCTAAATCGCTGTTGGCAAAACATGCCATGGGCATGGCGGGACGCTTGCCAAGAATTGGGCATAGACAATGAGTATGCCGAAACGATTTGAAGTGATTGTTGTTGGCGGCGGTTTGGTGGGTGCAACAACCGCCTGTGCATTGGCACAGGGGGGTATTAATGTGGCTTTATTAGAACAATTTAACCCACAAAGACATTGGACAGATAATTCAGTTGATCTCAGAGTTTCAGCTTTAACCAAGGCATCACAAAATATTTTGGAGACTCTGGGTGTCTGGCCCTGCATAGTTGAACGTGGAGTGGCTCCTTATAAAGACATGAGGGTATGGGATGCAAAAGCCGATGGTGAATTGCATTTTGATTGTGCCGATACCGAATTTAATGAACTGGGATATATTGTCGAAAACAGAGTTACAGTGGCGGCCTTATGGGATAAACTGGATACATTAGATTCTATTACTTGTATTAGTGATGCTAGAGTATCAAAAATGGAATTAATAGATACTGGGCGAAGCATACATTTGGCAGATGGGCGGTACTTTGAAGCAGATTTAGTGATTGCAGCAGATGGGCGGGATTCATCATTGCGTTCTATGGCGGGTATTGATGTCACTGGCTGGCCTTATAAACAAGATGGTCTGGTAGCAACAATCACGACAGAAAAATCTCATCAAATGACTGCATGGCAACGTTTTCTGGATGAAGGCCCATTAGCTTTTTTGCCTTTAAGAACCGGCCAATGTTCCATTGTTTGGACGCTTTCAACAGAAACAGCCAAAGCTTATTTACAGCTTAATGAAAAGGACTTTTTAGAAAAACTAGAACAGGCATCAGCAGGAATACTGGGTGCTATGCTAGAAACCAGCAAAAGAGCTGCATTTCCTTTGCGTTTTCAATATGCCAATCAATATACAGATCGCAGTTTTGCCTTAATTGGAGATTCTGCACATGCTATGCACCCCTTGGCAGGGCAGGGAGCCAATGCTGGCTTATTAGATGCAGCAGCCCTAGCTGAGTTGGTGATAAAATGCCAGCGTGCCGGCCGACCACTGAGCAGTAAAAAATATTTACGGCAATTTGAGCGATGGCGAAAAGGTGATAATTTGTTGATGATGAGCAGTATGGATGTGATTAACAAGACGTTTTCCAGTACATCATTGCCACTGATTTCTTTACGCTCAACGGGGATGAAACTGATTAATAACACCGGAATCATTAAAGCTTTATTTAATAATCATGCTATGGGTTTAAGGGATGATTTGCCGGAATTAGCGAGAAAACAGCCTTGTTGGTAATTTCAATGCTGTTAATGGTGGTATTTTCTGGTTGTTAGTAACTGTTTGATCTATACTTAAACGAATACATTTTTGGGTTCAGAATTGTCAGGGGGATTTACGGTGTATTTATCTCTGCTCAAGTCTGTTGTACTTTTGTTAATCAGCACTAAATGAGGAAAAATCATGTCTGAATTAATATTTGTTTTAATCGTTTTATATGTTGCCTATGTGATTAAAAAAAGTTGTAATGAAGAGAAAGAAACGGGGCTTGATTTTTTAACCAATGAAGTGCCTGTCAGTAAGGCCAAAGCAAGTACTCCTGCTCCAGTCAAAAAAGAGGAAAAGCCCGCGGCTAAAAAAGAAAAACCGGTTGCTAAACCTAAACCTGCACAGACACTCAGCGATGGTAAAAAAATTCCTAGCGGTAATGTACGTAACCCGGAAACAGGTGTAGAAGATAAAATAGCTAATAGTTATCGCATGTGTAAACGCTGGATTAAAGAAGCATTAGTTACCGAAGGTCTTTTAGATAAAGTCTATAAAACCAGTGAAATAGATGATGCTAAAAAAATAGAAATTAACCTGGCAATTGAAAAACTTTTGCAACTGGATAAGTATAAATAAGAAGAGTAGGTTAAAGGCGCAAGGTTAAAGGTTCAATAGAGCTAAAAGCGCCCCTCTTTTTTTACCTTTAACCTTGTACCTTGAACCTGCTCTTACTTTATTGCTTGAATTAATTTGACCATGCTACTGCTGGCTGGGTCTAGTAGTACTTTCTCAAAGCCGCATGATTGAACACTTTTTACAGTTTGACGGTTGATATTGGCACCAAAAATAGCAGATATGATGGGGTTTATCAGATTCATCATTTTTGCCATAACAGGGTTGTCACTAATGACATGTTCCAGTAATAATACCTGTCCGCCGGGTTTGCAGACCCGGTAAAGCTCTTGTAAGCCTTTTACAGGTTGCGGGACAGAACAAAATACAAATGTTGCAATAACTGTATCAAAACTATTATCTGCATAACATAGAGATTGCACATCCATAAGACTTAATTCAACATTAATTTTTTTACGGAGCTTTTTCTTGCTGGCAAGAGCCAGCATTTTTTCGCTAAAATCAATCGCAGTTATGCAAGTATTTGCTGGGTAAAAGGGAAAGTTTTTTCCTGTACCTACGCCTACCTCAAGAATGTGTTGACCTTCAATTTTGCGCCACAATATTTCTCGCCATTGATTAAAAAACAAGCCTTCTAAAATAGCTTCGAGACTGTCAAAAAAAGGAGCTATTCGATTATATCTGCGTTTAGTTTTATTACTATCTGTCTGCATAGAGTTTTGAACTGTTAAAATTACTTGTCATACAATTGACTACTGCCATCCATGTCAGCGGTATCGCAATATAACATGGGCTCATCCTTATTTAATAATACGCCATTAACTACTTTACAAATTACTAGCTGGTGGTCGCCGGCTTCTGAATAATGATCAACACGGCAATCAAAGTAAGCGATGCTGTCAGCAAGGGCTGGGGCTCCTGTTTCGGTTTTTAGCCACTTAAACCCAGCCATTTTATCGGCAATATCTGTTTGACCAAAATGCTCTGCTTCTGCAAATTGTTGTTTATTTAAAATACTGATGCAGCATGTTCCACTTTGTTTTAATAGTGGGTATGAACAAGATTGTGAATTAATACTAAAGCAGATTAATAAGGGCTTAAAAGAAACCTGCATGACCCAGGCAGCAGTAAAGGCATTTTGTTGTTGATTATTGTTAACACTGATAACATAAACGCCCTGTGTTATCAGTTTCATCAGGGTATTAGCATTTGTTAGCATGAGTATTATTCCAGGGTGATGCGCATAGATAAATTGATGGCATTAATGTGTTTAGTTAAAGCGCCGATAGAAATAAAATCCACCCCGGTTTCTGCAATTGCTCGAATATTATGTAAGTTAATATCACCGGATGCTTCCAGTTGAATTGAGGCGTTGTTTAAAGCGATAGCTGTTTTCATATCAGCTAAAGAAAAGTTATCCAGCATAATGCGATCGGGTTTGGCATCCAGCGCTTGTTGAAATTCTTCTAATGACTCAACTTCTACTTCAATCAGAACATCTGTAGTTTTTCGGGCAGCACGAACGGCTAAAGCAATTGAACCTGCAACTATAATATGGTTTTCTTTTATCAAAACCCCATCATAAAGTCCTTTTCGGTGATTATAACAACCGCCACAACTCACTGCATATTTCTGTGCATTTCTAAGTCCGGGTATGGTTTTTCGGGTATCTAAAACTTTACATTGAGTGCCTGAAACTGCATCTGCATATTGCTTAGCAATAGTTGCAGTGGCGCTAAGTGTTTGTAGTAGATTAAGTGCCGTTCTTTCCCCCGTTAGCAAGGTTTTTGCTGAACCTTGCAGGGTACAGAGTTGCGTGTTTTTCTGGCAGTAACTGCCTTCTTTTATTAACCAGTCAATATTGATTGTAGGATCCAGGGTTTTAAAAATAGCATTAAACCAGGCCTGACCACAAAGAACCATATTCTCTTGAGTGATAACGCCTGCTTCGGCTAGTTTTGAATCAGGAATAATGCTGGCCGTGAGATCACCTGTGCCAATATCCTCTTTTAGAAAAGCGAGGATTTCTTCAGAATGAGCTTGAATCATAAAAAAGTTAAGAAAGTGTTCAATAAAGAGGCATTATATACTTCACAAGATAATAAGGAGCGAGCATTTTGTCTTGAGATCAGTGCTAGAATAACCAAATTATTCTGAACGCAATTTAAAACTATTGATGAAAATTGATAAGCACTGCTTGTTAAATGCAAGACAGGTATCCTCACCAAATTTTGATCAGCGTCCTGTTGCAGAGGATATATCGCTTATTGTCATACACTGCATAAGTTTACCGC
>CAZNGU010000075.1:0-7335 GCA_964572325.1 uncultured Methylomarinum sp. | reverse complement strand
TGTGCTTTTTTCATAATGCTCTCTCTGTTTGGTGTAAATTTATTAGAATCAATTAACACACTGCAGTAGTCGTGCCAGTTTTCTATTTTTTTAGTGTGAATTATTTTTTATTGTATATAGTATTATATAAAACAAATAGCTATGTAGTTTTCTGGATTATAAATTAACAATAGAAAGTTTGTTTTCTGAAAAAAAATCGCTTAAAAATCGATTGGATAATGCTTGTAATTTGTAAGTAACTGACAAAAATTGTCAGTTGTTAGCTTGTTTATTGTGATTGGGGCATGTTTAATACACTTTTATAAAGATTGGCTAAGGGAATGCTGAGTTCCAATACGACTAGTTGAATATTATTAGTACAACACTAGTTCCCACGCTCCGCGTGGGAATTCATTTCAGGACGCTTCTGCGTCCCGTGACGCAGAGCGTCACAAACTGCATTCCCACGCAGAGCGTGGGAATGAGGTTATACGATTAATATTATGATTGGGCTGTGTTTAATACGCTTTCATAAAGATCAGCCAGTAGTATGCTGAGTTTTAATGAAGATAAAGGTAGCTTTTGTGAGGCTTGATCATAACTATGCAGTGACCAGTCATTGTTTTGCTGACGAGTAAAACAGTCCAGTGACATTTTTTGCGCATCAATTAACCAATATTCTTCTAAACTAGCTAATTGACGATAAAATTTGAACTTGTCACCGCGATCATACGCTTCGGTTGAGGGAGAGAGAATTTCTGCTATAAAAACGGGATGTTCTTTGTAATGGGTATTTTGCTGGTCTTTAGGCTCACAGCTTACAAAAACATCAGGATAAAAATAGGCATTAGCCGATGCTACTTTAACTTTCATATCTGAAATATAGCTCCGGCAGGGATTATCTTTGAGTTTTTGTTTTAATTGAAAAAACAGATTTCCAGAAATAGTCACATGCGCATCACTGGCACCTACCATGGCCCATACTTCTCCATTAATATATTCATGTTTGAATTCGGCTGTTTCTTCACCCGTCAAATAGTCCTGTTCTGACAAAAATAGTTCTTTAGCGGTGTGCATAAGCTTTCCTTTTAATTGATTGATTGAGAGTGTGGCTTGCACTAGTTCCCACGCAGAGCATGGGAACGAGACAGGTAAAACACTTTGGCAGCTGAGCTGCTATTTATATGCCTCTACCCTCACCATATAATCTATAGTGTAATCTATCACTATATCGATAGCCATAGGTCAAACATTTATCCGCTACAAATTTTTCTCGGGATAATAATTCAGTATGACTCAAGGCCTGACTCATTAAATAAACCCGGTCTTTATTAAGATTAAAATGGGCGACTATTTTTTCTAGTTCTTCAAAATCAGCTTCTTTTGCAATAACGAACTTAAAGTAGGCTTTATTGCATTTAGAAAACCAGTGCAATGCATTTTCTTTAATACGTTGATTCTTCGGTATTCTGGAATTTTCCAGTTTTGGAGAGCACACGTAGCGGCTAATAAAACAGTCAAGTGCTGTATCAGGAATAAGCGTGGCGTTTGTTTCTATATCAATCACTTTGGAACCCTTATCATTTAGACGCTGACAAACAGCAAATAAGGCGCGATGTTGTAATAAGGGTTCTCCGCCAGTGAAGACTATATTATTACAATGATGTTTATTTATTTCTTGCAACAGTTTTTCGGTAGTTATTTGGCTTTGTTCGTGTTTCTTTTGGTACTTTTTTGTCTCTTGGTGCGGGTAGCATGTATCATCCCAGTTCCATCTATAAGGCGTATCACACCAAAAACAGTAAAGATTACAACCGGATAGCCTAACAAATATGCTGGGTCGGCCTACTTCTGGGCCTTCTCCTTGTATGGACAGGAAAACTTCTGGAATATCTGCTTGCTTGTTTGCCAGAATAATTTTTTTAACGGGTGTGTTCATTTTTATTAAAATGGTTTAACCGTTGCTAAAATAATAATGCCCACTAAAAATAAAACTGGCACTTCATTGATCCAGCGATAATAAACATGAGAATGTTTGTTACGGTCATGTTTAAAATCCAAGAGCCACTTGGCACAAAAACCGTGATAGATGAGCAATAAAAGTATCAGGCTTAATTTGGCATGTAACCAGCCTGATGAAGAATAGAGTTCCCATGCATAATCAACCAGCATCCAGATGCCAAATATTAAAGTTAAAATCATGCTGGGTGTCATAATGCCAAAAAATAATTTGCGCTCCATTATTTTAAATCGTTCCTGACTTATTTGATCATCACTCATGGCATGATAGACAAACAATCTGGGTAAATAAAATAAACCTGCAAACCAGGCGACCATAAAAATCAGGTGTAAGGCTTTTAACCAGAGCATAAGAACTTCCTCTATAAAAAACTTTTAATACGTTGCTGTATATCTATGATATCCAGAAGCCCTGTTTTTTTCATGACAATAGTACCTGTTGGCGAAATCAGAAAGCTAGTGGGTGTTAATTTAACATTATCAAAGGCATGGGCAAGATCTGATTTAATGTCCAAGGCAACGGGGTAGGGTATTTGCTTTGCTTTGCTCATGGATACCACATGATTGGGTGGGTCGTATGCCATGGCAACAGCAATAATTTCTAGACCCTGTGGATGAAATTGCTGGTAAAGCGCAATCAAATGTGGAATTTCCTTGATGCAGTTAGCACAATCTGTTGCCCAGAAAGTGACAATAACGGGTTTTCCTTGTAGTTTTTTTAACTCAATTTTATCACCGTTGATGCGGGTAAAAATAACATGGGGAGCCATCTCAGGTTGAATTAATGAGCTTAATACTAACACTGCCAGAAGGCATGCCAAGCTTATGATCCACCTTTTAGCTATCATCAATCGTTTCTTCTTTTATGGTTAGCTTTTTAGGTGTTTGATAGGCATTGCATAAAGCGCGATATAAAGGCAGTGGATTGATTAATTTTGAGGTGCCTGTGGCAAAAAAAGCCGTTGCCATTAAAGGGATTAGGATTTCGTGGCTGCCGGTCATTTCCATCACAATCACAAAAGAGGTGAGAGGTGATTGCAACATGCCCGAGAAATAGGCTGTCATAGTCAATAATATCATGGCAGAAGCTGGGGCAACGGGGAACCAGTGCGCCAGATTAACCCCAAAGCCAGCCCCGGTAGCAATGGATGGAACAAAAATGCCACTGGGAATTCCGCTAAAAAAAGTAGCGCAAGTTGCCAGCATTTTATAGAGTGGAAAAAAGGGATCCATATCCCCGCTATGAGTTAAAATAGCCTTGGCCTGACTGTAGCCCGTGCCAAATGAATCACCGTTGGAATAATAACCTAAAATTGCAATGACTCCACCACAGGCAAAGGCAATTAATGCAATCGGTAGCCGGGTTCTGTTAATGAAGCGGCCTCCTCTGATCAGGATTTTGCTGAATACACCGCCTAAAAAACCGCCAACAATGCCACATAGTGGAACGGCTAGCCAGCTTTGACTCCAGGGCATAATAAAGGATTTATCATTAAAGAAAATATAATTATCCAGAATGGCATAAGCAGTAACTCCCGAAAATACAATGGCGGTTAAAACCAGGCTACTAATTTTTTCTTCCAATGCACGCCCCATTTCTTCAATAGCAAAAATAATTCCTGCTAAAGGCGCGCTAAACATAGCGGCAAATCCTGCGGCACTGCCTGCTAGTATGAGACCTCTTTCCATATAATGCGGGGGAAATTTAACCGCCTTACCTAAAGATGCCATAAAAGAAGCACCTACATGTACGGCTGGCCCGCCAAAACCAACGGAGGCTCCAGATAACAAGCCCATAATAGGTAATAACATCTTACCCAGCGCAATTTTTAGAGAAATTAAGCGGTTTCTATCATCAAGATTACCTTTAATTTCCAATGCTGTTTTAACTTGTGGAATACCACTGCGTTCGCAACCGGGGAAAAAACGGAAAGTAATCCAGGCGGTTAAACTCAAACCCAGCGGTGCAATAATAAAATTAAACCAGGGATATTGAATAGAAATGCTTCGATAAGTTTCTCCTGCCCATTCACTAAGCAAGGTCATGGCGACAATCAGTAATCCAACAAAAATAGCACCTATCCAGAAAACCAGGCGTTGTTTCCAGGCGGTGAGTGAAAATAAGGATTCTGAAGCTTGGGTCATTGTGGTGATATTTGAATGAGTATGCTTGAAATTACAACTACTTTGGGTTCTTGAGCTTTATTTTAGCTTCATCCCAATACGCATCTAATTCAGCTAAATTGCAATCTTTCAGTTGCCGGGAAGATGCTGATACTTGTTCTTCAATATAATGAAAACGGCGGGTGAACTTTTGTGTAGCCTGTTTTAGGGCTAATTCAGGGTTTACATTGAGGTGCCTGGCTAAATTAACAGTGACCAGTAACAGATCGCCAATTTCTTCTTGAATATGAGCTTGGTCCTTATTGTTCCAGGCTTCTTTTACTTCTTCCAGTTCTTCCAGTACCTTATCAAAAACTGGTGCAGTTTGCGGCCAGTCAAAGCCGTGATTAGCGGCTTTATTTTGTACTTTTTGGCAATGAATTAAGGCAGGAAGATTGTTAGCAACACCGGATAAAACGCTTTCATTATTGCTGTCCTTGTTTTTTTCTTTTCTTTCCTGTTCTTTTAGTTCATCCCAGGCTTTTTGTTGCGCCTGAGCACTTTCGTAAGTTACATCTGCAAAGACATGAGGGTGTCGATTAATTAGTTTTTTAGTAATAGTTTCGGCAACTTGTTCAAAATCAAACAGGTTTTGTTCTTGGGCAATCTGAGAATGAAAAACCACTTGCAATAACAGATCACCTAATTCCGAGCATAAATCATCCAGATCATTACGTTCTATAGCATCAACAACCTCATAGGCTTCTTCAATGGTATAGGGAATCAGGCTGTTAAAGTCTTGTTTTAAATCCCAGGAACAGCCTTTTTCAGGATCCCGTAAATGCGCCATGATTGACAATAGTTTTTCTGTCTGTATGAGAGTTGTCACTTTATATGCGCTTTAAGTTGAAAAAAATGGTATTAAAAGCTACTGCCAAAGCTTTCAGAGTAACGCACTTTAAATGAATCCATGGTAAAACTATGGTTCTGGGTGCCGTTATGCTCGATTTTTATAGAACCTAATAAAGAGGCGATACGGCCTGTGGTTTCCCAGTCATATTCATTCATTATGCCATATAATAAACCGGCTCGATAAGCATCACCGCAGCCGGTGGGATCCGCTAATTCTTTGGCTTTTGCAGAGGGGATTTCTATACAGCGTCTACCTGTATATATTTTAGAACCTTCGCCACCCATGGTTACAATTAAGGCATCGACTTTCTGGGCTAATTGTTCCAGTGTTTGTCCGGTACGTTCTTGCATTAATTCCGATTCATAATCATTGAATGTGGCATAAGTTGCCAAGTCCAGCAGTTCAAGTAGTTCATCACCATTAAACATAGGCATGCCTTGTCCCGGATCAAAAATGAAAGGAATGTTTTGCTCAACAAATTCTCTGGCATGTAATTGCATCCCCTCTTTGCCATCGGGAGAGACTATGCCGATGCTAATATCGCTGTCTTCAGGTACAGAATTTAGATGAGAGTCATTCATTGCACCGGGGTGAAAGGCGGTGATCTGGTTATCATCTTCATCTGTTGTGATATATGCCTGACCGGTATAATGATTGTCCAGCGTAGTTATGTATTTAGTAGATATTTGCCGACAATTTAACCATTGTGAATAGGGTTCAAAATCATGACCTACGGTTGCCATAACTAATGGTGTTTCACCTAATAACTTTAGGTTATAGGCTATATTACCTGCACATCCTCCAAATTCTCGTCGAATAACGGGCACTAAAAATGACACATTAAGCATGTGAACTTTATCCGGGAGTATATGATTCTTAAATTTATCATGAAATACCATAATGGTATCGTAAGCCATAGAACCACAAATTAGTGCGCTCATTCTTATTCCTTTATTAAATTAAGTATTAGTTTATTGTGCTACATTAACACCCTATTCAGCAATCATTTGTTGGTAGGCTGTTGCATCCATTAAGTTGTCAAGTTGCTCGGGTGTTTCCGTTTTGATACAAAATAACCAGGTCTCATAGGGTTCATCGTTGACCTGTTCCGGGGAGTCTTCCAGCGATTCATTAATTGCTGTTATTGTTCCTGTTACTGGGCTAAACAAGTCTGAGGCTGTTTTAACGGACTCAACCACGGAACATTGTTCCCCTACAGTTAATTGCCTGCCGATTTCAGGTAATTCAATATAAACCAAATCGCCTAATTGTTCTTGAGCAAAATCAGTAATGCCCACACGTACAATATTATCATTTTCCAGTTTTGACCATTCATGAGATTTGGCATATTTCATCTGTTTCGGTATGTCGTTCATTAGTACTCTCTTAAAAAAATTGGATAAAGAATGTTTCAAAGGATAAGATGCTATATTTAAAATACAACAAAAATTTTTATAATCTGAAGTTTATATCAAACAAATAGGGTATAATATCAGCAAGATTATACATCTCTTTAGAAATCGAATTATATACTTTACACGGTCTCGGTTGTCGGTTTATAGCGGACAATTTTGGCCGATAGTGGTCTTGCTGAAACAGTTCAATGTCCACTATCGCTTGTTTCAGTGCCTTGCTACCGACTCATTATAAATTCCGTAACCGCGAGAAGTATAAAGATGACTTTGTAACGATCTTGGGTTTCATAACTTAAGCAATGCCCAAAGACAGCTGTAACGAATAATACCTAACTGTTAGTTTTTTTCGTTTCTCGGACAGGCTCCTGGCTATTTTCTCCATGCTATTGGACTACATTTGTTTGCGTTGTTAGCGCAAAAACATAAGGACTTTTTAATGAAAAGACTATTTATTGGTAATCTTCCCTCTTCCTGCAACGAAAAAGAGCTCACAGAGCTGTTTTCCCAGTATGGAAAAATTCGTTCTCTCCAGCTGGTGACAGATATTTTTTCAGGTGAATGCAAAGGTTTTGGTTTTATTGGAATGGAAGGTCATGAAGCACGTCAGGCTATAGCCCATCTTGACGGAAAAGATTTTAAAGGAAAGCCATTAAGGGTTAACTTTGAAAAGACAACCTCTAAATCAAGGCGTCGTTAGTACCTCATCAATATTGGCTGGTTTCTATAGTCTCCGTTATTAAGTACCTAGGCATAATTAATTTAACTAATTTTTTCGAAGGATTTTTTTCATATTCAAGGCGCATAAATTAGCGCATAGCAAGCTACGCAACAATTTATGCAAAGCTTCCGCTCCTGCTCACGCCCCTTACCTACGACCGCCATGGATGGTGGAAGTGTAAATAGATT
>CAZNGU010000074.1:0-7340 GCA_964572325.1 uncultured Methylomarinum sp. | reverse complement strand
TTAGCAATTTTATCTTTACTCATGACATTACCTTTTTGCATCATGAGTATTTCTAATACAGCGTATTCGCGTGCGGGTAAAGCAAGTATTTCCCCCTTGGCTAAAATTTGATCTTTATTGGTATCTAATTGTATTTTCCCTATTTCAATAATACTGCTAAAGCCACCATAACAACGCCTTATCAAAGCACCAATACGGGCTTCAAGTTCTCTAAGCTCAAATGGCTTAGTCATATAGTCATCAGCACCTTGACTAATGCCTTCAATCCGTTCGTTCATAGCATCTCGTGCTGTCAAAATCAAAATAGGAAGCTCCAGTTTTTGATGTCGTAATTGCTTCAGTAATTGTAAACCATCTATATCGGGTAATCCTAAGTCCAATATTATTAAATTGAACCCCTGAGCTTTGAGTAAATGCCTGGCGTATGCTGCTGTTGTAGCAACTGTTAATGAGTAGCCACTTTTAGACAGCGTATGAATAAGGCCATCAGCGAGAATTTCATCATCTTCTATTAACAAAATATTCATTTGAAGCGAAAGGTTGTTGAAAGTTTTAAAGTGCATAATAACAGCTTAACAATGCGCTTTGACAATAAGGATCGTTGTTACTCCTAGTGGCCAGGGATCGGCTTTTTTATTTTATAGAGAGGTTTTAGTCATGGGGATTATTTTTGGAATAATTAATATTTTGGTGGCTGTCTGGTTTTTCTCTTCAGCAGCATCGGTAAAAAAACAAGCCGTCATGTGGGCAATTATCGGCGGACTTTCTTTTATTTTCTTCAAATTCCTGGGTTATTCAATGATTGGTCTGCTTCAAGGGGCACTTGATCAAAATATTATTGACGATATGGCTGATCAAGGATATATACAATCAGAAAGGTCAACCTTTGAGTTATCTAAAGAGACATTTGATGATCAATCTACAGCAGTAGGCATTTTATTTGAGTTTTTTCCTCTATTTTTAGCTTTATTTGGTGTTTCTTATATCAGAGCAAAATTCATTTTGGGAATGGAGTACATTGCTTCCTTAAAGCATAAAACCTCTTTAATTGTTAAAACTCAAAATTATTTAGAAGCTGCGCCTAGTGAATCACTCAGTCTTAAAGGGACTCTTTCAGGCTGGTGGAAAAACAGTAGAAAAAGTTAACAATATCGTTCCAAAATTTTTCGCATCCCTGCCTTCTCCAAAGGGAGAAAGCAGGGATGCGGGGAAAATAGAATACAAGAATTTTTGGAACGATTAATGTATACGCTGTTAAGCCTAACACTTTGGAGCTTACAAAAAAATATACTCTGACTAAGGGAGCTGGAAAAAAATAAGCTACCAACCTGAACCTGGCTTATCTTTCCTGAAAGGCATTTTTAAAACCTCTATTAATTGGTTTTAATAAATAATCCATAATTGACTTTGAACCAGTAATAATATTTACCTGAACGGTCATACCCGGTATAACTTTCATTTTATCGGGGTTATCACCTACATGATTTTTTTTAAGACTTATACGTGCAAGATAATAGGGATTCATTTCTTCATCCAGATAAGTTGAAGGAGAAAGCTGCTGAACGACACCATCAATATGCCCATATTTACTGGTATCATAACTGTCAACATTAACTTCTGTTGCTTGATCCATGTGAATATGACCAATATCTTTAGGTAAAATTCTAGCTTCAACAATTAAATTCCCATCCACAGGTACCACTTGCATAATGACGCTACCCGCTTGTACAACTGTATTAATACTATTAACAGAAATGCCCTGAATAATTCCATTAATAGGAGAATACAAGTCTAGGCGATTCACCCTATCTTCTGCTTTAGTTAATGTTTTTTCAACTTCAGCTAGTTGACTAGCAATTTCGGAGACTTCAAAATCAATTTCTTTATTTCGAGTATCTATAATTTCTTTGCGGTGACTTATGGCTTCATCAAATGCCAAAGAGGCAACATAAATCCCATCAACTACAGACTTTAGCTGACTTTGTACGCTAGCCAACTGGCTTTTGGTTGCCAGTAAGTCGGTTTGCGAAACCACGTGTTTAGCAGCCAATTTTTCGCGCATTTCTACTTGCTTTTCTAGTAATTCCCTTTCCTTTTTCAATGAAATGACCTGGTTTTTTTGCTTCTGTAATTCGCTTTGTCTTTGCCTGGATTGAGCCTTTAGAACATCAATTTCACTATGACTACTTTTAAGCTGGGCATAATAACTAGCTAATTCATTGCTTGCTAAAATAGGGTATTGAATGGCTATTTGTCCAAAATTTGGTTCTCGGTTTTGTTTAATGGCAATTAACCTTTCTTGAGCAAGTAATAAAATAACCTTCTTGACCATAAGTTGCTCATAATCAGCCTGAGAGACAGGCTGAGCAAATTTAATCAATAAATCACCTTGTTGAACCGAATCCCCATTACGGACAGCAATTTCACTGATTATTCCACCTTCTAAATGTTGAATATCATGGATATAACCTGAAGGGACCACTTCGCCTTCTGCAATAGTCATTTCATTTACCTCGGTAACTGAAGCCCAGACAATGATGGCTATAAACAAAAATAGGCTAAAGTAGATAGCTAATTTAATGATATTAGAGACGCCTTCTTCTTCAAGTTGAATAGCCTGCGCTAAAAAACGAGCTCGAGCCCGAGGGAGTTGTTTTGGAGATTGACTGGGTACTGAAGAAGTTGTCATTAGCTTGCTTCCATTAAAATCGATATTGCTTCATCTGCTGCACCTGCAAATTGAACGCTGCCATGTTGCATCAGGATCACTTTATCTGCCAAGCGAATATGACTAGGACGATGACTAACCATCACCATGGTGCAATGTCCTTTAAGAGCTTTGAGTTGGTTCATAAATCGAGTATCACTTTCAAAATCTAATGAGGCACCAGGCTCATCAAAAAGAACGATATTCGCAGGGCTAACAAAAGCACGGGCTATAGATAAAGATCTTAAAAAACCTGGGGGATATTTATCTGTTGAGTTATCTGTTAAGCGGGTATTAAAACCATCAGGCAATGCCAGAATCTCTTTAAGAACTCCTGCTTTTTGTGCAGCTATATGTAATTCTTTATCTGTTGCAAGCCCATTAGCTAAACGCATATTCTGAGCAATGGTGCCGTGGAACATTTTGGTGTCTTGGGGGACATAGGCTATTGCCCTCCTTATTTCCATGATGTTTATTTGTCTTAGATCAGTATTATCAAAAAAGATAGCACCACCTTGAGGCTTGTACATACCCGCAATCATTTTTAATAGGGTCGATTTTCCCGAACCCGTATAACCGACAATAGCAACTAGTTCGCCAGGATTAATTTCAAAAGAAACCCCTAGTAATGCAGGGTCACAATTTGCGCGATATCGAAAGCTTACTCTATCAACTCGTATTTGTCCTTTAAGGTGTTGAGTACTTAAGAAATTAATATTATCCGTCTTCTCTGTTGGTATCCTCATCATCTGATTAATCTGCTTAATAGATTTAATAGTTTGTTGGAATTTAGAGATGGATAAAAATGCACTTTGTAAAGGAGAGAGTACTCTCCAGACCAAAGCCATAGTAGCAATTAAGGCGCCGATAGACATAGTTCCATCGATCACACTCAAAGCACCTAATGACAGTACAGCTAAAGCAGTCGTAGTCATCATTGCCTGAGCAATATTACTCATAAAAGTATTCAAAACAAAAGTGTGATAATTTGCGGTAACATTTTCTCCGGACACTTCCCTAAATCGTGCTTGCCAGATAGCTTCACCACCAATTGCTTTAATTTCTTTACGGCCGGCAAAGGTCTGTAATAGCATGCGTTGTTTATTATTCCTGGCATTACCTGATCGGTTAACTTTTCGATTTAGTTTTGGATTAAATATCAGAGCAGCAATAATAAAACAAAGAACCATCGCTAAGGGTATAAAAGCAATAAAGCCTGCTAAAACAGCAATAACTGCCAAAAATAAGAAGACAAAAGGAAGCTCCAAAACTACAGATGTATTTGAACCTGTAAAAAAATCACGAATAGAGTCAAATTGTTTTAATTGGGATAACTGGGCAGCTACACTTGAGCTTTCTGTGGTAATAGGGGGCATAAAAAGTAATTGCTTAAATGTTTCGACACCGATTAAATAATCCATTCGGCCAGCTACAGCACCTAAAATTTTTGCTCTCAAAAATCTTAATACCAGGTCGGCAATAATTAGAATTGCAACCCCAGATAATAGGAGTGGAAGACTATCAAGCGACTTTGTACCGATTACTTTATCGTAAATAACCATAATAAATAATGGCACAAAAAGAGCCACAATATTAATAACAAAGGTCATAGCGTATAAATATATGATCAATTTACGAAATCGATCCATTAAATTACCAAACCAGTTACTAGTAGTCTGTTTTGAATTTAAAGTATTATGAGAGGCATTTCTATCTGTAAATAAATAGGCTATTCCTTCTAGATCCAATTCATCAGAGGCAGAAGAAAAAGTCTGTTCCCTTTGCGCATCAAAATAACTGATTTGGTTTTCATCTTTTTTACAAAGAACATATATATCATTGGAGTTTGAGATAAAAATACAAGGATATAATTCGGCTTGTAATTGATTTAATTGCGTAGCATGGGGTGAACTTTCGTAACCCAAGTTGACTAAAATATTTCGCAGGTCAACTAAATCCAGCTCCTTTGCAAAATGAGGCAATGCTTCAATAAGCTCTCTAACCATATTTTTCCAGCCTAGCGCATTAAGAAGGGGGACTAAACATGCAGCATAAGGCGACCCTGCTGAAAAATCATCCATTTTATTGTTTCTTAATGCCTCTGCAAACTTTTCTGATGCGCCAAATGCTTGAGACTTTTCAGTTTGTGTAGCTTCCTGGACTTGGCTCGAATGAGTCATATATACAAGTAATTAAAGTTGGCTTGAAAGAGTAAGCTGACCATTTTTCATCGTATACTGCTTGTCACATAGACGAAGAAAAGAAGGACGGTGAGAGACAATAACGAAAGTTCTTTTTTGTTGCTGTAATAACTTGATAACATTTTGCAAACGGTTATCATTTTGTATATCAAAATTAGCATTAGCATCATCAAATAAAATGATTTTGGGGTGGCCTATTAATGAACGTACCAAAATGATATTTTGTTTCACACCTTCCGGAAGATTATCCATGGCTGCACCACCGATGAAAGTATCAAGGCCATCAGGCATACGCGAAATTATTTTTTCAAGCCCCAGTAGCTTCGACAGCTCAATGGCATCGTTAGTCGCCTCATCTTCCCTATATAAGGTCATATTTTCTAGAATAGTGCCTTCTACTAAGACACCATTTTGAGGGACAATACCAATTTGTGAACGTAAGAACTCCGCATTATATTTGTCAATAGGGTAACCATCCAGTTTGATTTCACCGCTATTTGCTTCAAGAAAGCCAGAAAGTAAACTAATAAAGGTACTTTTTCCAACGCCATTATTTCCTAAAATACCGATGGATTCGCCCGGGTTGATCGTAAGAGATAGATTACTCAGTAGATTATTTTTTTGCCCAGGATATTTAAAGCTAAGATTATTTATTTCGATAAAGCCCTGGAATTTATTTTCTGTTGTAAGTTCTCCAGAGTTTTCTCTTTGTAAAGAAAAAAGTTCATTAACCTTAGCAAGAGCAAGTCTAACAGATTGAAACTGAATCCAAATATTCATGGCTTTAAGCCCAGGTTGCAGGGCACGGCTAGTTAACATAGTTCCAGCAGCAAGTGCCCCCATGGTTAATTCGCCATGGACAACATAGACACTACCAATACCTACAAAACTTATTATTGCTAATTGAGAAAATGAGGCAGCAATACCCTGAACAATACTATTTAATCGACTGAGATCGTAAATACTCTCAGCCGACTGTAATTGCAATTTTTCATAGCGCCGAAGCATAAGGGTTTCCATTGCCATGGATTTAACCGTATGAATACTTTGTAAAATTTCAATAATAAAATTTTGTCTACGATCTTCCATAGTAGAGCGTATTAATAAAGCCTGATGAAGCTTTTTTCCAGTTACAAATGAAACTATTAGAAAGACAAGTAATAAAACTAGTGGCACTGCAATTAAGGGTCCTGCAATTAGCCAAATTAAAATAAGGAAAATTATTGCAAATGGAAAATCCATTAATAGCAAAATAGATTGTCCTGAATAGAACTCCTGTATTTTTTCCAGGGCATAAATTTTATCAATATAGTATCCAGCAGGCTTGGATTCAAAACTTAAAGTTTGCATATGGAGAACTTGATTCATGGCATCCAGACTTGCTGCATGATCAAATTGAGCACTCTCCCAACTTAAAATTGTAGATCGTAAGGTTTTTAAAAAACAATCACTAATAATCACCACCAACATGCCCAAAATTAAAACCATGAAAGTATCATAAGCCTGATTAGGAATAATACGATCATAAACCTGCAAAATAAGGAAAGGTAATGCAAGTGCAAAAGTATTAATCAAAAGCGAAGATATTACTACTTCGGGGCGCCGCCAAGTATTAGGTAATGAAAAAGTCTGCAAAAAATCGTTCTCCTATAAGGGATTGGGTAAAAATAAAGCAATAAATCTCATTGATAATAATAGTAGAAAAACTTAAAAAAAAATAATTTGTGAACAATTCCTCATTGAACATAAATAAAACCATTTTTATGAGAACCAATGCTCTTTTTTACCATAAAAATCGTATTTATTGTTAGCATGAGGCTATAGTTTTATTCGATGTGTTTAAATTATAAATGAGTTTAATCTCGTACAAACTCAATATTTAGAACTCTTTAGGTAATAATTATGGCGAAGAATAAAAACAATCAACAGATAAATGCTTCTGAAAGGGATTTTGTTTTTAATAGAGATGAAGATTCAAAGGACGAATTAGAAAAAGAAATTCTTGATACAGGGTCTAAAGATGTCAGGGAAGAGCTCTTTATGCAAAGTATTTTTCAAAAGCAAGAGAATGAACTCAGCGTAGAAAATGAGCAAGAACAGCCTATAGGAACCACAGATAAACTAGAAAATTTATTATCTCAAAGTGAAAATGAAAAAGAGAGCTATCAAAGTTTAGAAGAAAAAAGCGAACCATCAGAACAAAAAATTGGTATTTTTCAAGCAGTCACTACAAAATTAAAGCAGCTTTTTTTTAAGGAGACTGACCATGATAATGATATGGGGTCAAATCTACTTAATTATGAAAAACAAAAACAGCAATTAGAGGATAGAATTGGCAATGATGGACTAGCGAATAAACAACATTCTGGGGAAAACGCGTTCTTATCACAAACAATAGCTCAGGAAGAAGAAGATCAAGAAATAATAGTAGC
>CAZNGU010000073.1:0-7394 GCA_964572325.1 uncultured Methylomarinum sp. | reverse complement strand
ATTTAACGAAAATGAACGGAAAAAATGGCCAAAAGGGCTTTTTCCGTAGCAGGTTCTCTATTGTCGGACAAGCTCCTAGGAGGCTGCTCGAGTATGGAGAGCCGACTGCGGAAAAACTAATTTTGGCCAGATTTTCCGATTATTTTCGTTAGAAAGCCTGCTATTCGGTGGGGTTTTTGTTTATCCTTTGTAAGGAGTTATGGTTTGGATTTATATAAACTTGAACATATCCTGGAAAGTGAAGGGATTATTTTTGTCTCGTATGGCGGCTTATTATCCCAGCAAATCATAGTGGGTATGACGGAAGCTCTGGAGCATGAATCTGAGTCCAATGTGCTGGGTATGAAAACATCTCATAACATACTCAGCATATTTATAGAGCTTTCACAAAACATGCTAAGTTATGGTCATAAAATGGCTTTGCTGAATAGCCACTTTAATCAAAAAGGCTTGATTATTGTTGGCTATGAACAAGCAAGTACCAGTTATTACATCCTATCAAGAAATATTATAAAAACAACGGATATGGAAGCTATAAAACTTAAAATTGAACAGCTTCTACCTATGAATAAAGACGAGCTTAAAACACTGTATAGAGAGCTTCGTAAAAGTGGCAAAGATAAGCATGAAAAAGGTGCCGGTATTGGCTTTATAGAAATCGCTCGTCGCTGTGATCATATTGAATACACTTTTACTAAAAAAGATGAAGATACACACTATTTCGCTTTTAAAGCAATTATACAAACAGCAATGGTATAAAAATGGATACCTTGACAATAAAAGCAACAAAATATACTCCCAAAATTCATATGAATGCCGAATCAGGAGAAATCTCCATGACCGGCAAATCCTACCCTGAAAACACCTTTGAATTTTATCAACCTATTATGGAATGGCTCACTAGCTATTTTGATGGGAATGTCAAAACAAAAACCGTTGTCAACATGGAAATAATTTATTTTAATTCCAGTAGTTCCAAAGTTTTTTTTGATTTTTTTGACATACTGGACGAACACAAAGATAAAAATGAAATAGAAATTAACTGGATCTATGATGAAGAAAATGAGTCCGCCTTGGAAGCCGGTGAAGATTTTATCGCTGATTTTGAAGATCTTATTATTAATTTAGTGCTTAATATTGATTTAGATGAAAAGCCATCATCATGACCAAAGCGGAAGACAAACTTCTCCTGGAGCTAGAGGGATTAAAGGAAAATTTCTGTAATACAATTGATAAACTAAGCAAGGATCTGAATCGCCAAAATAGGATTATGGCGCAAAGTGATAAACGCCAAAGAAAAGAGTATGATGAGTTACAAAAACGTTTACAAGAAGTAAAAGACTTAAGTGAAGAGATTGAAGCGACACAGCGTGAGGTGGTTTTTACCATGGGAGCCATTGGTGAAAGCCGCTCCAAAGAAACAGGAAACCATGTCAAACGTGTAGCAGAATACAGCTATCTCTTTGCAAAATATTACGGCCTTCCTGAAAAAGAATGTGAACTGCTAAGACAAGCCTCACCAATGCATGATATTGGTAAGGTTGCCATTCCTGATGCTATATTAAACAAACCGGGGCATTTGACACTGGAAGAGTTTGAAATAATGAAAAGCCATCCTCAATTAGGCTTTGATATGCTCAAACATTCCAGCCGCCCCCTTTTAAAAATGGCTGCTACTGTAGCTTATGAACATCAAGAAAAATACAATGGCACGGGCTACCCGCATGGAAAAAAAGGTGAAGACATCCATATATATGGAAGAATTACGGCAATTGCTGATGTATTTGACGCTTTAGGCAGTGAACGAGTTTATAAAAAAGCCTGGGATGATGAGGCCATATTCACCTTTTTTAGAGAAGAGCAAGGCGAGCATTTTGACCCCTGGCTAGTTGATATTTTTTTTGAACATCTGGATGAATTTCTGTCAATTCGGAATCAACTAAAAGATTTTTAGCCCTCATATAGATAAATCTAATCTTGCACTCAAAACTCAATATAATAATATGAACTAGTACAGCACCTATTTTATTTTGATGGATAGAAGTGTTGATATAGTATCGATTTTAATAATAACTTTATTAATCTAAGCAAAATAAGTGCTGCACTAGCTCCCAAATATCAACTTCAATTTATGAATAAGGAAACGGCAGAAGCATTTATCATTCACTTTGCCCGAAAATATTTTTCTCATATGTTTCCACAAAAAGTGATGGATGCTTTGTTAACTGAAGAAAATAGTTCATCAGCTAATCAAACCATAGAGTCTAATATTGTTCTGGAATGGGAAGAAAAAATTTCTGTTCAAACCTACTGGAAAGGCGTTATAAATAACTTTAGGTCAGCCCAAGAAAAAAAAATTGTCCATATTTTCAAAGAGGCTTTATTTAGTAATAAACAGTTAAAAATAACACATTTACACAAACACAAACTAGTACAAATATTCAATCCTTTCGGCCTGGTTCTCAGAGATGATAAATTTTTCTTAGTGGGCTCGTATGAGAATACGAAACAGCCCTGCTTGTTAAACATCAATAAAGTTTCTGAACTTCAAGTTTTAGAACAACAAGCCATTCAGCCTCCGGAACAATTTAATCTGGATGACTTTTCTGAAAACTACCTAATTCATCCTACATCCCCTGAAATGATTGAAATGCTAAGTGTAGAATTCCCGGAAAAAGCATTTTTTTATGTTACATCTCACCCGTTGAAGTGTGAACAACTAGTTATCTCTGAACGACATGGAGTCCCCGGGTTTTTCAATTTAAAAGCCTATAAAGTAAAAAATACTTATCTTCTGCATGAATGGTTAAATGCATTTCAAGATGATGCTTATGTTTTAGAGCCTGATTTTATTAGACAACAAATTAATCGCTCTTTTGTTGATCAATTAACCAACTTATATAATAGAAAAGCCTTTGAACGGTTAGGTAGCAGAGAAATCGACCATTATCTGCGTGAGCTAAACTGTTATTTCTCTATTCTGATAATAGATATTGATCATTTTAAAAAAATAAACGACCAGTACGGACATGTTTTTGGAGATAGTGTCTTGGTCAAGGTCGCAGAATACTTTCGCGATTATGATGCCATTCGTTATGGTGGAGAAGAGTTTGTTATATTACTATCCAATACTCATGCTACAGAAGCAGTCTGTGCTGCTGAACGCATTAGGCAAAACATTGAGTCGCTATCTTTAAAAAATGAAGAAGGACACGATGTTACTGTGACTATCAGTACAGGAATAGCCGAATTTCCTATTCATTTATCAATTAATGACCGGCATATTCTAGATAAAAAAGAAAATTTAAACCAGAAAACCAAAAGGGGTTTACTGGTTGCTATTATCGAACAAGCTGACAAGGCTTTGTATCAGGCAAAACAAACCGGGCGAAATAAATCAGTTATCATTCAGAACGATATTCTTTTATGATTCATTACAGCAAAAAACCAGGCATATTATTTATGCGATATGTCATTCTGGGAGTGCTTTACTGCCCAACTGTTTTTGCCTATGCAGCAGATATTCAGTTAATAAAAATTGCCTATCTTACCCAAGAAAAGAAAGTGCCACCCGCCTTATCAAACCTGGATGATTTTATTCAACAAAAAGGTTTGGCCGGCACCCAATTAGCAGTTGCCGACAATAATACTACGGGTCAATTTACCGGTCAAAAATTCCAGCTCATTAAAATCATCGTACCCGTTGATGAAGATGTTATTAAAGTTTTTAAAAAGCAGATACCTGATGATACTGCTCTCATTATTGCTAATTTACCCGCTGAAAAATTAGAGCTGCTGGCAGATCTTGATTTAACCCAAAATAAATTGATCTTTGATGCAACAACTACAGATGATCATTTAAGAAACAATCAGTGTCGTGACAATGTCTTGCATTTACTGCCCAGTAGAGCCATGAGAGCCGATGCGCTGGCTCAGTATATGCTGAAAAAAAAATGGCGTCGCTGGTTTTTAATCTCAGGGCTTAGCCCGGGCGACCAAGCTTATTCCCAGGCAATTAAACGGGCAGCCAAACGCTTCGGAATGAAAATTGTAGCCGAAAAACAATGGACGCATAACTTTGATGCTCGCCGCACAGCTGAATCTGATGTCCCCGTATTTACCCAGGGCATTGACTATGCTGTTTTAGTGGTGGCTGATGAACAAGGTTTATTTGGAGAATACCTGGCTTATCGCACCTGGCTTCCCAGACCTATTGTAGGCACCCAAGGTTTAGTTCCCACCGCATGGCATAGAACCCATGAACAATGGGGAGCGGTTCAAATACAAAATCGTTTTAAAGCGCTGGCAAAACGATGGATGGAAGAGGAAGATTATGGCGCTTATCTAGCGGTCAGATCGATAGGCGAAGCAACTGTTAGAACCCAGTCTAACAAAATGCAAGCAATTAAAGATTATTTATTGAGTGATGCTTTTTCATTACAAGGTTATAAAGGCACGCCTTTATCATTTCGTTCCTGGAATGGACAATTAAGACAACCGGTTTTATTAGCCGCAGCTCGTTCACTGGTAAGCGTAGCTCCCATAGAGGGATTTTTGCATCCGAAAACAGTACTGGATACCCTGGGATATGACCAATCAGAATCCAGCTGTAACAATCAACTGAAAATCAGAGAAAATAAATCAAGTTTTAAACAACTGAAAAACGAAGCAAACGCTGCAAAAACATGGCAGGAAAAAACCCAACATCTACGAAATAAAATAAATGAAATATTTAATCTTAATTAGTCTTATTTTGAGCACTTCAGCTCAGGCAGAAACCATTTTTGTTACGCTAGAAAAAGACAATGCATTAGCTATTGTTGACCCTGTTGCGGGCAAACTACTAAAAACCATAGAAATAGGTCAACGCCCTCGAGGCATTGCATTAAGCCCCGATAATAAATATTTATACATCGCAACCAGTGATGACAATACAGTTAAAGTAATTGATACTGAAACTTTTCTTGAAATAGCAAACCTACCCTCAGGGGAGGATCCTGAAACCTTTGCCTTAAATCCTAAAGGAGATCGCTTATACATCTCTAATGAAGATGATAATTTGGTCACAGTAATTGATATACCCAGCCAAAAGGAAATCGCCCGAATTAAGGTTGGTGTAGAGCCCGAAGGTATTGCCGTAAGCCCTGACAATCAATGGGTCATTAGTGCTTCGGAAACCACCAATATGATTCACTGGATTAACCCTGAATCTAATGAAATCATAGAAAATACATTGGTTGACCCACGCCCCAGAGCAGCAAGTTTTACCGCAGATAGCACTCAGCTATGGGTCACCTCTGAAATTGCAGGAACACTGATGATTTTAGATGTAAATAGTAAGCAGATCATTAAAACGATCAAACTGGATATTCCCGGAGTCAATGCCGACAAGATTCAGCCCGTAGGTGTAGTTATTGATAAACAAAGACGCTGGGGCTATGTAGCTATAGGCCCTGCCAACCGTGTTGCAGTGATTAATGCGCAAACTTTTGCCATTGAAAAATTTTTATTAGTGGGGCAGCGCGTTTGGAATCTGACTTTTTCACCTGACCAAAAAAGACTCTACACCACCAATGGGCGAAGCAATGATATTTCAATTATTGATTTGGAAAAGCATAAGGTCACAAAATCAATAGGCGTGGGTCGCTTCCCCTGGGGTATCGTTTCAAAACCATGAATGTATCAACAAAGCAGCAAAAACAAAGCATTCAATCTGCCGCATTGACAGTTAGCGATTTAAGTTTTTCCTATCGTGAAAAAAAAGCACTGGATCACGTTAATTTTTCGGTAAACCTGTCAGAATGTACCATCTTGCTAGGCCCCAATGGCGCAGGTAAAAGTACTTTGTTTTCCTTAATTACACGGCTCTACGACTCCCGCGAGGGGAAAATAACATTGTGTGGTTTTGATATTAAACAACAAACCCGTCAGGCTTTGTCACAACTTGGTGTGGTTTTTCAGCAGACCACACTGGATATGGATTTATCAGTCATGCAAAACCTGCGCTATCACACTGCTTTGCATGGCTTAAGTGGCAAATTAGCTAGAAAACGTATTCAGCAAGAATTAGAACGCTTCAATATGTATGACAGGCGTAATGAAAAAATACGCCAACTTAATGGAGGGCACAGACGGCGAGTGGAAATTGCCAGAGCTTTGTTGCATAAACCTTCATTATTATTGCTGGATGAACCGACAGTTGGTCTGGATATTCCCAGCAGACAGTCAATAGTAGAACATGTGCATCAATTAGCGACAGAACATAATCTGGCCATACTTTGGGCCACTCATCTGATTGATGAAATTTATCCCCAGGATCAATTGATTATTTTGCATCAAGGTCGTATTCAACAAAAAGGACGCATAGACGAAGTAATACAGGCCAGCAATTCATCCTCCATAAGCGAAGCATTTAAACAGTTAACACAGGGAGGCAACTGATGAATGCATTACATTATTTACGTGCTATGCAGGGAATTATTGGACGTGAATTATGGCGCTTTGTGCGACAAAGAGAACGTTTTATTTCAGCATTAGTACGTCCTTTAGTCTGGTTGTTTATTTTTGCAGCAGGATTTAGATCCACCTTAGGTGTCGCAATCAGCCCGCCTTATGAAACGTATATCCTTTACGAAGTTTATATTACTCCAGGCTTAATAGGGATGATTCAGCTGTTTAACGGAATGCAAAGTTCATTGTCCATGGTTTATGACAGGGAAATGGGGAGTATGCGTATTTTAATGGTTTGCCCTTTACCCCGCTGGTTTTTGTTAATGAGCAAATTAATAGCAGGGGTCGCAGTATCTATTTTACAAGCCTACGTGTTTCTGGCTATCGCCTGGTGTTATGAAATTGAAGCCCCTTGGCAAGGCTATCTAACTATTTTTCCTACACTAATACTTTCGGGCATGATGCTGGGTGCATTAGGCTTATTATTATCCTCATTTATTAAACAATTAGAAAATTTTGCCGGTGTTATGAATTTTGTTATTTTTCCCATGTTTTTTATGTCCACTGCTCTATATCCCTTGTGGAAAATGAAAGAATCCAGTTTGTTGTTGCATAATCTAGCACTTTATAACCCTTTTTCTCAAGCAGTTGAATTAATAAGGTTTTCTTTATACGGTCAATTCAATGAACCTGCTTTCATCTACACTTTATCTGCATTTATTTTATTTATGAGTATAGCGGTCATTGCTTACAACCCATCGAAGGGAATGATGATGAAAAAAGGAGGAAGGTAATGCAAACAGTTGAAATATACAGGTAAATTGTACTACTATAGTCTAAACTTAATCTATGCGCCATGTCTCACGTCTCACGTGGAGAATACATACAAAATGTAGTCAATTATCAGGACGTTTGTGAAGAACTCTTTTTTTCTAGTCATTCCA
>CAZNGU010000072.1:0-7401 GCA_964572325.1 uncultured Methylomarinum sp. | reverse complement strand
TTCTCTAATAATAGTTTTTCAGCGTTAATATCACGATGAGCACCTATCATTCTGACAACGTAGCCTTCATCACTCCATTTAACAACTTTCCCTCTATCTTCTATCCAAATATAATCCCCTTGCTTTGTACGACATCGATATTGGATGTTATAGACCTTAGATTTTTGGGTGATATATTCATCAAAATGCGTCATGACACGCTCAAAATCATCTTTATAGATAACGTTTTCCCAAGTAAACACGGTATTATTAAGAGAATGTGGATCATAACCCAGCATGGTATACCAACCTGGGCTTCTATATACATAACCCGTTGTGGCATTCCAGTCCCAAATACCATCGCTTATAATTTCAAGCGTTGTAGCTAACGACTCCTCACTTATTTCAGGGATAGTCGCTTGTTTCAAGCCCATTTCTCTGTATCCCATTTATTTAGCACATCAACAAAGTCATCTGCCGTCAAAGGTTTTGAAAAATAGTAACCTTGCACTAAATCCCCCTGTTCAACCTGATAAAAAGTAAGTTGTTGCTTGGTTTCAATCCCTTCCGCAACAACTGACATATTTAGCCCATGAGCCATTAGAATGATTGTTTTTACTAAGATAGCATCTTGTTCCTGCTCCATAACATCTTGAATAAATGACTTATCAATCTTAACCACATTAATAGGCAGGTTTTTTAGGTAACTGAGTGCTGAATATCCTGTGCCGAAATCATCAATCGTAATGGTGATATTTTGTTCTGATATTGCAGTCAATGTATCAACAATCAATTCATTATGGTTGAGTAATAAACTTTCAGTTATTTCAACTTCAAGCGCATTGCCAGGTAAATTAGCTTGATGAAGGTGAGATTTTATTAAATCAGAAAGTCCTTCTTTCATAAATTGACGAGATGAAAAATTCACGGCAATAGAAATGTTACGATTGCTCAGTTTTCGCCACTTCACCACCTGCCCAAGTGCTTGGCTTAAAACAAATTCACCAAGTTCCTGAATAACGCCTATGGACTCGGCAATAGGTATAAATTCATCAGGAAATACATTGCCTAACACAGGGTTTTTCCACCTTACAAGTGCTTCTGCTCCCTCTATTTCATACGTTCTTGCATTAACCTTTGGCTGATAAACAACAAATAATTCGTGGTTCTTTATTGCTTGTCTGAGCTGTGTTTCTACTTGTAGTCGCCTGGTAAGCTCAGTATTATTTTTGTTGGTATGAAACTGAAACCGGTTGTGACCCAACGCTTTAGCTTTGTACATAGCTGCGTCAGCATATTGAATTAACCGTTCACTACTTTCAGCATCACTAGGAAAAATAGCTATACCTATACTAGCACCAATAAACAGTGGTTGGTTTTCATGGAAATGAATAGGGGCGGTTAAAGTAGAAATCAACTTTTCAGCAATAGTAGCCACATCTTCTAATGATTTAAAGTCTTCCATAAAAACCATAAATTCATCACCACCTTGACGACTAACCAAGTAATCATCCCTTAAAGCTTCTTTAAAATGTTTAGCAACTTTAACGAGGACAGTATCGCCAACTGAGTGACCTAAGCTGTCATTTATTTTTTTAAAATCGTCAAGATCAATAAAAAGTAACGCAGAAGTATTTTTTAATCTTTTCCCGTCCTTTAGTGCAATATCTAATAAATTAGAAAACAGTGTTCTGTTAGGCAAGCCTGTCAATGGATCATGGTGGGCTAAATGATGTAGTTGTTCCTCAACTGTTTTTATTTTTGTAATATCAGTAAAAGCACCAACATAATTAATAACACTACCTTCTTCTGACTTAATCTCACTTATTGTTAATAATTCTGGGTATATTTCACCATTTTTCTTTCTGTTCCAAATTTCCCCTTGCCAATACCCTTTCTTTTTTATATCAGACCACATATCTTGATAAAAACTTGATTGATGCTGTCCTGATGAGAGAACTCTAGGCGATTCACCCATGACATCTTGAATGCTGTATCCTGTTATTGTTGAAAATGCTGGGTTCACACTAATGATTTTGAGCTGTTGATCAGTTACCATAATACCTTCATCTAAATTGTTAAAAACACTATTGGCTAATAACAATTTATGTTGTACTTCGATGTAATCGGTAATGTTGGTGCTAACTTGAATAAAGCCTGCTGAATAATCACCCAATTGAAGAGGAGATAAAGAAATTAAGTGCCATTCGTTATTTTCAGGGTATTTAATGACCGTTGCTGGCATTTCTCTATCATCCCTTATATGCTGACAAATAACACAATCTGCCACAGATAAATTCTTTGGATGCATCAACATATGAACATCTGCTTTTGAGGTCTTTAAAGTGACATACTCTCGTTTAGCCGTTTTATTTGCCTGTTGAATAAAACCATTCTTATCCACAAAAACAGCTGGATAAGGAACAGCATCATAAGAATTGGCTGCCAAAGACATAACTGAAAAGGGCTTTTTTAATGTAGTCTGCACAATTGCTTCGTAAACCATCCAAAAGGAAAATACTTTAAAGATGTGACCCACTTGATTAGACATCCCATATACATGAACATATTGGGTAAAGCTAAATTCAGCGCAAACGGTGAAAGCGATTGCCAACACCATATAAAAACGTACTCTATGGGAAAGAGTGTCTTTTGCTCGCCAATAAATAACCATCGAAATAAGCAAAATAGCGATGATTATGTACTCACTAATAATCTTAAATGGCGTTAACCCTTGCCCCTCTATAATTAAAACAGGCTGTTCAATATAAAGTGACGCTACAAATATAACGAGTGCCACTAACCCGAACAGATAAAAAGACAAATAGCCTTTTAGCTCTCGACGAAAGAAGATTGGAGCAGTAACAAGTATTACCGTTTCTAGATAGCGCGTGTATAGCCAAAACTGTACTGTAACGTTAGTACCAGGCACATCAAAAAAAGGTAAACCTTTAAAAGTTAGTGCATGAAAAATATCTAAAATAGCAACCCAAAAGTAACCTACCCCTAAATATAGAAGAAAACTATTTCGTACATATTCATGAGTATTCCAAACAACAACAAACATAAGAATACCCACAACAGATGCAAAGAGCTCCGCAAAGGTATGAAATAAAAGGAAACCATAAAAAATATTTAGAAGGACTAATACGCAAGTCAATAAAACTGGAACAAGAATTATTGTGATTGAGTTCTTTATGATTTTTAATTTATTTTTCACAGAAACTGACTCCGTTTACTATGCTATAAATTATAGACTTTCAAATACAAACTAATAATTTATTTATCATATGTCTGCTCATGGGCAGACGACAGCCAATATGAAATGTTCTTCTCGATGTAAATTCACTTTCGAGAGTCAAATATTTTATGGGTTAATGTACCCAACAATTGAAAGACTGGGCAAGCCATTTGTCACATGTACTTCAACGATAACTAATGGTGTGTCTATACCTGAACGACCTCTACTGTATACAATGGCAAGTGACATATTATATTTTCTTTATTTTTATGCTCTAGTCTGAAACATCGGTTTGCCACAAGGCTTCAAAAAAACTGCAAAACATGCTCAGAGCCAAAAAGGCACCACAAAAAAGCTTGGCGGACTCTTCCAGGGTTCTTGAGATTACTGTACTGGGATCTTGGGTTGAGTCAATAAAGGTATGCAGTAGATAAAAAACAAAGGCCAGGCAAAAAAGCTTCAGCGTTGTTTTATATTGTGCGATGCTTGGAAATATAACAGCAATAACCGGTAAAGCAATAATGCCATAAGCGATGACGATTACATCATTCCAGTTTCTAAATATGCCTGAACTCATCTGATGGCCTAAGATACTCCCCATACGCTCATGAAACTGTACCACTTCATCCAGAGCCAGGAAAGTAAACCCGAATGCTAATATCACCCACGCCCATACAGCAGCATTTCCTGACCTAATATGCACCATAAGAGTTGCAACTGCAAAAGCACCTGACATAGCTAAATATGTTGCCGACAAGCCTGTTATTAGGCCTCTTTCGCTGTTAAAATGATAGTCTAGTGTTTTGTGTTCAGGGTGAGCCAAAATGGAGAGCAGAATATAGCCAACTGTAAAAGTTACAACAGCAAGAAAAACAGCATTAAAGCGGGGGAGAACGCATTGCTGTCCAGAATTTTTTGAAAACATAGTTTTACCTTAGAAATAATTATCCCTTTCAACACACAATTGATCAGGGGTGGTGATTTTTTATTTACGTGAAGCAAAAAAACAAAACACCATGTTGATGCATCTATAGGCTTTAGTCAATTATCAGACCGAATCCACAACGCTAATATTTAGTGTTCTAATATTTTGCATTGCTCTAGTCAAGTTACCACCAGCTAAAGACTGGTGGCTTGGCCTGTCGGGGGAATAAACCCCCGACTGAAACGGCATTGGCAGAATGAACTGCCAACTGTAAGCCTCGCGACTACAAGTCGGTGGTTTTAAACCACGGGAGTAATCTCCCTACGGTCGGGCTAAAGCCGTCCTTGTGACAATAAATTACTTTCCTGTAATGATGCAAAACCTGTATACAGCACATCCTTGTGAATAAACAGGAGCGGAAGCTTTGTTTAAATAGTTGCGTAGCTTGCTATGGTCGCAACCAGCATCCTGCTTCAATCGACACTAATACATCTATGTCTGTCACGCTTATGTGTGCGCCTTGAATACGAATAAAAAACCCTTTGCCAGTAGTCAAACTTAATCCGTGCGTGTTCCTAGCAAATTTTTATTTTATCTATCTTTTTAAAAAACATCTTGCTCATCAGGAAAAGCCACCAAAATTCCTTATTTTCTTTTACACTTTATGCTTAAATTTAGCTATGATAATAACTCTACTTTTTTTATAAGGATATGACTATGACAACAATTACAGACCCTGTCGTTGGTAACTGGTATAAAGATGTTGAGAATGATTTAACCTTTAAAGTAGTTGCGTTTGACGAAGGTGACGATGCCATTGATGTGCAATATCTTAATGGTGATATTGGCGAATATGATGTTGACAGCTGGTACACCTCTACCTTTGATTTTATTGAAGCACCTGAAGACTGGAGTGCTCCGTTTGATGAATTAGAGCGTGATGATTTAGGTTACTCAGATCCCGATACACATATAAAACCAAAAGGGGAAGATATGAATATTTCTGATATGCTTGATAAATAGATAGCATTAAACATTTATCAAAACGTTGTTGAGGCTTCTAAATGTTTAAAAGATGCCTCATTTTGGTTATTATTGCGCTTTTTTTCTTTAAGGACAGCCTTTCATGAAAATGAACTCCCGGCAATTTCTGGATTGGGAATCCAAGTGTATTACTTTACTGGCCATGTCAGGTGCCGGCAAGACCACATTAGCAAATAAGCTACCCAAAGATAAATGGTTTCATTACTCGGTTGATTATCGCATAGGTACAAAATACCTTGGCGAAGCTATTCTGGATAATATTAAAAGACAGGCAATGGACGTGCCTTTTCTGAGAGAATTATTATTATCTGATTCTATCTATATTCATAATAATATTACCGTCGAGAATTTAGCTCCTGTCTCTAGTTTTCTTGGCAAATTGGGTGACCCTGAAAAAGGAGGGCTGTCTCTCAAAGAATTTAAACGCAGACAAGCCTTGCACTTTCATGCTGAAGTGGCTGCGCTTAATGATATGCCTGAATTTATTCATAAAGCAGAAGATATTTATGGCTATAAGCATTTTTTAAATGATGCGGGTGGCAGTGTTTGTGAACTGGACAGAACCGATGTTTTGGAAAATTTAGCGAAACATTCACTGATTATTTATATTAAAATCCCGACCTCTTTGGAACAAACCATTATTGCTCGCGCCAAAGCAGAGCCTAAACCGCTATATTACAGGGAAGCTTTTTTAGATGAAAAACTGGCAGAGTATATGCGCATTCATCAATATAAGAGTACTGAGTTAATCTCTCCTGATGCTTTTTTTTCCTGGGTTTTTCCTGAGTTATTTAAATGTCGCGTGCCCCGTTATCAGGCTATTGCTGATCAATATGGTTATACCCTTGATGCCGATGAAGTTGCTCAAGTCTCTAATGAGGATGAATTTATTCAGCTCATTGCTGATGCTCTGCCGGATTAAAGGAGTCATAATATGCCTTTAGTTGCTCATACTGCTTTACCTACTTTTCGACGCTTAGCTGAAGAAGGTGAAGAAATACTTAATCCTGCTCGCGCCAGTCACCAGCATATTCGCGAATTGCATATCGGGCTGTTGAATATCATGCCTGATACCGCAATTGAAGCTACAGAACGTCAATTTTTTCGTTTAGTTGGAGCCTGTAATCAAATTGCTCAATTCCATGTCCACCCATTTACTATTGACGGTATAGCAAGAGAGCCACAAGCACAGGCTCATATTGAACAATATTATGAATCTTTCGAGAAAATAAAGCAGGATGGACTTGATGCCTTGATCATTAGCGGCGCTAATGTGACCCATAATCACTTATCGGAAGAAGATTTTTGGCAACCCCTAACCGAAGTTTTTGACTGGGCTAAACAAAATGTCACTTCTATTTTATGCTCATGCCTGGCAACCCATGCTTTTATTGAATATTGTCATGGCATTAAACGTACACCACAGCCACAAAAACGCTGGGGGGTATTTTCTCACAAAGTACTAGAGCGCACACACCCTTTAGTTACTGAAATAAATACCCGTTTTGATGTGCCGCATTCTCGTTTTAATGAAATTTATCAGCATGACCTAGAACAAAAAGGAATTAAAATTCTGGCCACAAGCCAGCAGGCTGGAGTTCATTTAGCTGTCAGTGCTGATAATATTCGTGTTGTTTTTTTTCAAGGTCACCCTGAATACGATGATATTAGCTTACTGAAAGAATATAAACGTGAAGTGCTACGTTTTTACCTGGGTGAAAGAAAAGATTACCCGCCTTTTCCAGAGAATTATTTTGATGATGAAGCCAGACAAATTTTAATTACCTACCAGACACACGTAATAAGTGCCAAAAACAACAAAACTGCACTAGATTTATTTCCAGAAAAGGATCTTATAGAACATGTAGATAATACCTGGAGAGATACAGCAAAAGCCGTTTTTAATAATTGGTTAGGTAAAGTTTACCAAATAACAAATCAGGATAGACGATTGCCATTTATGGAGGGTATTGACCCAGAAGACCCCTTGGGCTTGAATTAATAGAGCCGGCCTCTCTTTTCATATGATTACCTTCCCTGGTATTCATACGCAAAGAGAAAGCTTTATTCTTCTTTAGAGAGCAGTAGTCTTCTGGCATCTGGGCCAATAGGTACCGTAAAATCACTGGTTGCAATCAAATTTTGGCCATCTATTTCTACAATTCTTAGTGAAATATAAACATTATGTCTACCAGGGGCAAAACTGCCAATA
>CAZNGU010000071.1:0-7642 GCA_964572325.1 uncultured Methylomarinum sp. | reverse complement strand
CTGTTTTTGAACTTTCCACTCTGGTATTTCTTGAAGCCACTGTTTCTCACATCATTCATGACAAAGGCATTGCCGAAGGAAAGATGAGAGAAAGACATGCTAATTTAGAATAAAAAAAGCATAGAATAATAAAAACATGCTAACCCCAGTAGGCATAACGCAAATAGGGGTTAGTTATATTGCCTTCTGGAAAAGAAAGTTTTTTGTAGATAATGTTCTCTGACAGCCACTTTGTTCTAGTGTATTATCTACAAGAATCAAGCTGATTCCAACAATAAGTAAAAGAGGAATAATTCAATGAATGGTTTTTTAGCGGCGTTGCCGTTTTTCTCTGAAAAACGACCAGACTCTGAGGTATATAGAACTGAAGAGATCACTCCAGTATCTCCAGATGACTCAAATGGGTTAACTGGCGTTGCTAAATATGTAGATAGTATGCCCGTTGCCAGTAGTGTTGACAAATATTTAGTTCGTCAAGAAGCGCAGTCACCTGTGCTTAAAAGTGGGCCATCAGGGGTAGAAAAGTATTTAGATAATAGACCGGTTAAAACAAGCGTTTCTAACTATCTGCTTAGTAAAGAAAATGTTTCGGTCTCCAGTGTTGCCAAATATGTAAAAAACCAACCTGATGGAACTACTAGTAGCGTAGCAAAATACATGGCTAATCAGTTGGTTCTAATCAATAATACTGTGCCGGCATCTAGTGTTGATAAGTACTTGAAGCATCAGGCTAAAAATGTAAAAAAACCAGTTATTCTGAGTAGTGTCGAGAAATATATGGCATCTCAGGGTGTTAATGAGGAAGCTACAACTGTCGGAAAATATTTAGCTAAAAAAATATCTGCTGCAAGAGTGAGTTCTAGTCTATCAGGTGTTGCCAAATATCAACTTGAGCAAGAAATTGCAGAGAAAAAGAAGGCTGCAGCTATGATAGTAGAACGATATTTAGAGGAGCAGGCTATTATAGCAAAAGAAAGATTGGCTACGGAAGCTGCAGCGGCTGAAATTAATGCTGCCGAAGCTCGTATTGCACAAAGTATGGCTGAACTGGATGTGGAAAGTGAACAAAACCTGTCAGCGGTAGAAAGATATGCCAAAAAGCAGGCAGAATTAGAAAAAAACAAACCTGCTGTTACCGGCGTTGATAAATATTTAGCCAGTAAGATTGTTGAAGCCAGTAAGAAACCAGCAGTGAGTCGGGTCGAAAAATATCTGGCAGACCAGGCATTGGCCGAGAAATCAGCACCAAAACCAAGTAGTGTCGAAAAATATATACAAAAACAAATACAAGCGGAAAAATCAGCGCCTCAAATGAGTAGTGTTGATAAATACGTGACCAAGAAAGTAGTCGCTGATAAATATAAACCGGAAGTCAGTGGTGTTGCAAAATACTTGGCTAGTGTCAGATCTATGGTTAATAGCGCCGCTAACCTAATCGAAAAAAGCCTGGAAGGGGAGTTTATTCCAGCCAGTGATAGCGAAACTAAGTCATCGGTTGATAAATATTTGCAAGAACAGGAAAGTGTGGCTATTGATAATAGACCAAGCGGAGTTGACAAATATTTGCAAAATCGTCCTGTTATTGAAAGAGTAGAAGATACTCCGCCAACGCGTGTTGAAAGATATCTTGAAGATCAAGAAGCTTTAGTAAAAGAAAATGCCATTTCGGGTGTTGCTAAATATCTAGCTGAGCAAAAAACTAATGCAGTTATTAGCGATGAATCGCTTGAACAAGAAGTTGAAGAAATTGTTGAATCTGATGAGCCTTCCGGTGTAGAGAAGTACTTACAGGCAAGGCCAGAGATTGTTAACGTACCTGTTCAATTAACGAGTGTAGATAAATATATGCAACAGCAAGCAGAGCTTGCAAAAGAAGCCGCGATTGCAAACGCTTCAGGTGTTGAAAAATATCTGATGAATATGGCTAGCTAATCCCACATTTCTAAGAACCTGTTCAAGAACTACTACGGCGTTGCCTTTGGGCGGCCTCGAAATTCTCATTTACTCCGTGTAAACTCCGGTTGCTGTTATCCTCCACACAACAGGGAAGGGCTCGCGTAACGATCTTGAACAGATTCTAAACACTAAATTAAACATAAAAGTCGGTTGACAAAGTTTAAAATATTGGGTAATGCGGTTCATACACCCTATCTCCGCAAACAGCGTGATGAATGATTGTGAACAAGTTTTTGCCCCTTCACTAACAAGCTCATTTGCCCGAAAGGCTTTTGATAGCACTGATTCAAGTATTGTAAAAACATTAGATAAACGCTATTTGTTTTATCAGTTAAATCAGGCTCAAAGTTATTATCAAGTTTCCACTGTAGCTTACGATTTTATTTGTTATCAGCTAAGCATTGCCAATAAGTCTTATTTATCGGTAGTCATTCATCCGTATGAAGAGCTACTAGCTCATTTAAAACCTTCGATTATATCCCCAATACCCCAGCAATATTCAAGTTTAGATAATCAGTTGGAATGTCTTAGACAGACTGCCGCAATTCAATTGACTCAGCCATGCTGGTTACAGAATATTTCTCAGATTTCTTGCAGCCAAAATAAAAGTGCAATACAAATAATGTCAATTTATTTGTATTTAAAGGGAAGGGGGACTAATAAAGCAACAATAGATGAGTTATATAAGTCATTGTTAATGTATACAGGTATTAATTCCCCTGTTTTATATAGCCAAACATTTTGCGAACAAACTGATATTTTGAACCAGGTTTTCAACTTTGCTTCAATTCAGCTCGCATTATCGCTATTTCCACGGCTATTCTTTCCTGAAATCATGGGGTTTACTTTGGCTTTTTGTCAAATGCCTACTTTACTTGAAATTTGTTATCCAGAACACCAGCTACCTGTTGATTTCTTTCAACAGCGGCAGCAGCAAGTTAAAAACAAGATTAAGGTAGTAGAGCAGTGCATAACAGATCATATCGCTTTATTCCCTCAACAGGAAGAAGCTTTATGGATGAGAATACAAAATGGTTTTTTTCTCTATCAACAGGAAATGCAATGTAGCAGAGATCGTTTGAGCGAGTTAACGCAAAGTCGACTGACACCTCAGCAACTAATAGTACAGTTATTTCAGCAAAAATCTGTAGCTGCTATGGGGCATCATCAGCAAATTTTGATTGATGGTATTTCCTTAGAACAATGGTTTGCAGGTATGCCAGAAAATAGCCGGGCATTTCTAAACGCATTGAAAAATTCGGACTATGTTGATAAAAATAAGCCGGAAAATAGTCGTTTATTAAAGCTGTTTGATTTTAGAGGCCCTATGCAGGGTGTTTTGAGCCGTACTGAACGAGAGCTTTTACTGACATGGTTAAAAGAAGATGCGAGCACGGCATTAATACCCAATTCGGTAGAAGTCTTATCAGAGAATTGTGCCGTTAAAGCGCCTGTTTCTTCAGCTGTAAACTATGAGAAGTTAAATAATAGAGAGCTTTACTATTATTTAGTTAATGCTGACTTATTTCCTGAGGTGCTTTCAACTGCTCAAAATAAAATCAAAAACCTTTTTTATTGTTGCGACTTTTTTTGTCGCTTACCTTTTAAAAATTATAATCATAAACAACTTGATAGCTATATAGCCGAAATTTATCATAGAGAAATGGCAGCCTATAGACCACTGCAAGGACAGCCTAAAATATCAAAATATGCTTATATATGGGGCTTGCAACAGATTGCTCCGATGATATTAATTGATGGCTGTTGGTTACAAAATAGTTTGCATATAGAAAATACAAACCCTGAGATAGCTGAAATTTTATTTTGTATTTACTGTGATGAAGTGGGGAATGGCGTATTAGAGCAAAATCATGCGCATATATTTCAACAATTATTGGAAAGTTTATCAATTTCCGTTCCCGCTGTTAATAGCAGACAATTTGTTGATCATGCTGGATTTATTAACAGTGCATTTGATTTGCCGGTTTTTATGTTGGCTTTATCCCATTTTTCCACACAATTTCTACCTGAATTATTGGGGCTTAATATGGCAATTGAATTGAGTGGGCTGGGCAAAAGCTATATGCAACTGGTGGATGACTGGAACTATTGGGGAATTGATCCGTATATTGCCCAAATTCATATTTCAATTGACAATTATGCATCGGGTCATACTTTTTTAGCAAAACAAGCGATCAAATTATATCTGGATCAAATTCAACAAAACACTGGAGAGCAATTGATGGTGGATAAACATTGGCGACGTATTTGCTGTGGTTATGCCTCCTTGCGATTTGTTGGAAGTCGGTTTAAATATGCTCTACCTGCGAATTATTTATGGGCCAAATATTCCTCTAAACTGAGTAATATGCAGGAAAATAAATAGTGATGGTGACACATTTAAAATATTTAGCCAGCTTTTATTTCCCTTGTTGCGTGGTTGTTTTTTTGTATACCGGCCCTCATACTGCAATGAATGCACTGGCCTGGACAATGTCACTCTGGTTAATTATTCTTGCCGACTTTTTAAGTCCAAAAATAAATCCCAATATAAGAGAGGAATCAATTTCCACTTATTATTATGATGCTATTTTGTATGCCTTAACAGCCATACAGTTTTTAATTATCAGTTTACTATTGATCTATGCAAGTCAATTACAATGGAATTCAGCCAGTGACTGGCTAAGCTCAATAGTCAATTTAATTGTTATACGAATCCTGGTGGGGACGACTTCAGGTAGCTCGGCCATTATAGTTGCACATGAATTGATTCATCGCCCCCAGCTTCACATGCGAATTATGGGGCGATTATTGCTTTATACCGTGTGTTATGACCATTTTGTTATTTCCCATTTAAGAAGTCATCATTTGACGGTGGCTACACCCGAAGATATTACTACAGCACGGCTAGATGAGAGTTTTAGCCACTATTGGAAGCGAGTGTTGCCGGGGCATTTTAAATACGCCTGGCGTTCAGAAATGGAGCGATTAAAACAAGCGCAGGCAACTGGATTTTTTCACTGCTTGTTGGCTAATACTGTATTACAAGGTTTATTTGTTGAAGTTAGCTTGCTTATTTTTATATTGATTAATTTTGGATGGGTAGCAACATTTATTTTTCTTGTTCAGGCTTTATCTGGCGTGCGTTTGCTAGAAACGATTAATTATTATCAACATTGGGGCTTAACGCAGGGTCGAGAAATAGGGACTCTAGCCTGGGTTAATCAATCCAGAGTCACTGAATATGCATTGTTGGGCTTGTCTAACCATCTAGCACACCATCAAAATTCAGCAACACCGTTTCAAGAAATACCTTATATAGAACACGGTCCTAAAATGCCTTATGGCTATTTTGTGACAAATCTTTGGGTTAAATTAAATAATACTTCCTACAGGAAATCAGCTAAGGGTCGGGTGGAAAATTTTTTTCAGCAATAAATTTGAGAATGATGATTCTAGGTTAATTTTTTTAATTTCATTGGCAAAATCCACATTTGATACAGCGAAACAAACCAGGTGATTGCAGAGCATAAGCTATAGCCTACGCCAGAAACAATAGTCAACCATGCAAAGCCCGGATCTATTTTAGTCAGCCACCAGGAAAAAACATCAATGCATAGAAAGAAGAAAGGGGCACTGACAACAGCTATTTTAAACCATTGCTTAAGCCCTATTGATAAGCTGAAAATAAAGCCATTAAAGAAAAAGATAAATGAGATGGCAAAAATATGAATATGCGAAACACGGGTTAATGATGCGGCAGAGGCACCCCTATGATCAGATTTTGCAACAGCCTTAACTTCTTCGAATCGAGTGAAGTCAGGCAAACCGGGGATGACACTGTGACATGAAATACAATTGGTATAAATGATATCCCTGATATTTTTATCCCACTGCGTTTTAGTTGCGCCATTTCTAACCCATTTAATAATTTCTAAACGGTCAGCAGTGGAGGCTTTATCTTTCATAGATCCATTGAGTTTTGTTTCAATTTTACTATTAGATGGATCACCATGATAACTATACACAATATCATCTATAGATAAGCCAAATTCTCCGTCTGCCATTCCATGAGTCATTAATATTTGGGCACTGGCAAGAATAGCACCTAAGCCTATGGCGAGAAAATAACTGGTAAATAGGCACTTGAAAGTGAGATCAAGAGTAACTAAATTTAATCTGAGTGGAGATGAGTTTTCCATGTTTTTGTGTTTTTCCTTGATTTTTAAAATAGAATCGTATTTTTAAAAATTATTCAAGTCACATCACTGAGTAAATGATAAAAAACTGATGTTAAGTTTTTAATGTGTATCTTCTGCTATAAACTGCCTAGATAAGCTGCAATCTCATTAATATCCTGTTCAGATAATGAAGCAGTCATTGCATTCATCGGATTAGCTTTTCTAAACCCCCATTTAAAGCTGAGCAATTGTTTTTTTAGATATTCAGGATTCTGACCTGCCAGTTTTGGGAAACCACTCCGACCTTGAGCGTTTATACCATGACAACCCGTGCAGATGGCAAATTTTTCTTTTCCTTTTTTTGCCAGGTAAGGGTCTCCTCCAGCACTTTTTGTAGGAAGGCCTGAATAATAGACTGCCAGATCTTTTATGTCCTGCGTAGTTAAATTATCAGCCATATTTTGCATGCTATCTATGCTACGAAGCCCTGACTGAAATGCTTTTAATTGGGCTTCAATATAGCTAGCCCGCTGTCCAGCTATATTAGGATATTTAGGGTTTGTACTATTACCATTTTCACCGTGACAGCCTTGACAAAAAATAGTTTTATTTTTGGCTTTATTTACCGCATTTATTTTATTTGAATGGACAGGATGCGCACATGAAATAATAAATAGTGATAATAGAGTTAATTGTAGTACTTTAGGCAAAGCCATTTGATGCCACTCCAAAAAAGGGTATGAGTATGTAAAGTTAGTTGAATGCTTTTGAAATTCAAGAGCATGTCATGTATCCATCCATTTTTTTAATGCATAAATTGAAATATGGCGTAGTTTTAGTGCTGTACTTAGGGAGATGGAAAAAAATAATCATCCAATCTTGCTAGTCTTTTTGTCCGCCTTCGGGGAGTAACAACAGTTACATAGCTCAACTATGCGCCTGTTGTTACTCCCCGTAAGGCAAACAAAAATCCTGCCCAATATCTGGACGATTATTTCTTTCCAGCTCCCTTATTCTGAACCATCGCTTTTTTCAGCATTTTTTATTAATTTTAATCTAACAAAAAATACAACTGTAAGCCCACATAAAACGGGAATTTGGGTAATAAAAAAAACCCAAATCGCACTTTTAGAAAATAAGCCCACCAGAGAAGAAAGAATAAGCTTATTGGCTAGCCACCAGCTAATCCAATAACCCACCAGGCCAATAATAGCCCATTGAACAGGTGGCTCACCCTGTTTTTTTGCTGTTAAATAAAACCAGACCAAAATAAGAATGGCGGCTAATTTAGCTAGAAATAACATGTTTATCCCCTTATTTTTAAAGCATTAATTTAAAAATTCAACTTGCTAAAATCTCCCATGACTTATCTTTAGTTTAGATGTAAGGCAACCGGAAGCAAATAACCCACCCACCTTATTTGTCTTTTTGTCCGTCTTCGATCTTGTTACTTCGGTTACATAGCCTGCTATGCGCCCTACGCAACAAAATCGAATACAAACAAA
>CAZNGU010000070.1:0-7664 GCA_964572325.1 uncultured Methylomarinum sp. | reverse complement strand
AAAACACCGGCACGACATCAAGTTTCATTTTATATTCAGGAATATGGACAAAGCCTGCCTGATTCCAATCCTCAGATCATTAAAACCTATGAGGTTTTTAACAAGGTTCGGGATGTTGCAGATAAAAATAGCAAGCGACTTCCAAAGTTAGTTGTTATTAATAGCCAGACTGAACCTTGGGCCATTGCCTTACCGGATGGTCATATTGTTCTTTCCAATCATGCCATAAACTTATGTTTTCGTCATACAGAAAACCCCGAAGCCTGTCTGGCTTTTGTCTTGGGTCATGAGCTTGCCCATTTGGCTAATGATGATTTTTGGCACTATGAAGTTTATAGCATTTTAGATTCCAATAGTCAGTCCAGACAACTGGCAAGCTTTTTAAAGCAGCATGAATCAGCAAAAGCCAAAGAAATAGCAGCAGATGACAAAGGTTTTGTGTATGCGGTATTAGCAGGATTCCCCGCCCAATTATTGTTTTCCACTAACAGTCAGGCTAAACATGGAAACTTTTTTGATCATTGGGTAAAGCAAGCCAGTTCACAAATTAGCAATTTACAAGCTTCAAACCAAAACCGAGCATTACTTTTGCAGCAAAGATTACAGCAAATTCAACAGAAATTAATTTTTTTTGAATTTGGTATGCGGCTTAGTCAATTTGATTATTGCGATGATGCAATCTATTTTCTGCGTGAATTTTTGCTGGTTTATCCGGGGCGCGAAGTGATGAGTAATCTAGGTTTCTGTTATTTACAGATGGCTCGACGAGAAATGGGGGCTGAGCGCACATTCTTGTACTGGATGCCCTTGTTGCTGGATGTTGAAACACGGGCAAATATGGCCACACGCAACAGCCAACAGTCCCAGCTTAAGAATTTAAAACAAATGGCTAACAATACAGCAAGTGGCTATCTGGATCAGGCTGTTGAGTATTTATTGCAGGCAATAGCCGCTGACTCTACTTATTTGCCAGCTCATCTAAATCTTGCTGTTGCCTATCTCTATTTGGGCAAACCCCATCACACCCGTGCGATCATTACTGAAGCACTAAAAACTCATGCTGAGAATGAACAGTTACTTATTCTGGATGCCCTGGCTTTATATGAGCAAAACGAGGCAGGAATTGATCTATGGTCTGTCGCTATTGAACGATTAGAAAAACTGGCGAACAAACCATCGGCATCAGCCTCTGTTTATTATAATCTCGCCCGTCTTAATGCAATGCGCCCACGGCTGCCCCAGGCACGTTTTTTTTGGAACAAACTGGCGAATAATTTAGATGAGCTTCCCGATCCTATCAAAACCATAGTCTGTCAGGAGCAAACGCATTTAGCTATTCCTGTTTGTTTAAAATCCACTGCACAAACTGATTCATCCATTGAGTCATGGCAGTGGCCACTGCCGCCAAATAACTTTGCCCGAGTAAATTCACAATTCAAACAACAATACCTGTCTCAATGGGATTCGGTGAAATTCAATTGGTTTCAGGATAAATTGCATGGAAATATTTACCGTAGCCCTGAGCATAAAGCAGAAATACTGGTGTTAGATGATTTTGTGCAAATGCAAGTCATCAAACAGGAAATACCCTTTAATTTAGAACGTATTAAACAACAATGTCCTAATAATCTGCGCCATCGCAAGGTATTACAAGGTAATATATGGTCTTGTAAACGATGGGCTGTATTAATACAAGGTGAGGTTATCAAAGAAGTCTGGTTAATTTCGAATTGATTAATCCATTTCATAAATTTAGCACCGGCATTGTTAAATATAATTGGTTTTTTAAGGATGGTTTTCGTGTTGATCTATAGAAGAAAAATTTTTTAACATGACAGAATGATCTGGGAATATAGCGCGAATTTCTAGGTCACCACCCATTGCTGTAATATATTTACGCAAAGTACTTACAAATAAATCGGTGCGGTTTTCAATTTTAGAAATTTCCGCTTGCCCTACTCCAAGTGTTTCTGCCAATGTTGCCTGTGTGAGTGATAACGCTTGGCGCATTTCCGCTAAATTCATTTCTTCACGTAATATTGCTTTTTTTTCTTCAATCTTAGCGCGGCGTTCTGGTGAAAAATTAGCGGTTAATTTAGAAAAATCATTAGCCATAGTTTTATCCTTTCATATTTTTTAAATATTCTTCAAAAAGCTTATCGGCTTTTGGAATGTAGTCCTTATAAAACCTTTTCTCTTTTCCTCTTTTAATACCGCCTATAATTAAAATGGCAGTTCTTTTGGGATCAAATGCATAAAATACACGAATAGGATCACCATGTGATTGAATGCGTAATTCCCTCATATGAGAAAATTTTGAGCCGTCAATACCAGAGGAAAACGGAAAGGGTAAATGTGCTCCTTTTTCTTGAAGAAGCTCAATAATTGCAGTTGTATCATCTTGCTCTTGTTCGGTGATCGTTTCCCACCATTCATCAAAAGCATCTAATGTTTTAACATTCCACATATAATATTCCCTTAAAGGAATAACATAACATTCCTTTAAGGGAATATCAAGTTAAAAACACTAAGGCTATGCTAGTACTCCATCACACAAAAACTATAACCAATATCCAAAGAGTACAAACGAGGCCCAATGGTAAGGATGACTGTAATCAACAGTTTTTAACATTTGTTTTTGCGCTTGCTGCAAGGCCAGAGCTTTTGTGAATTTGGCGTTTTGCAGGTTTTCAAAAAACAGCGGGATTAACTCAGCCGTTGATTCATCATTAACCGCCCACAGACTGGCTAAAACGCTACTAACCCCGGCTTTAACAGCGATGCCTGCTAATCCGTAGGCTGCCCGTTCATCGCCTCGTGCTGTGTTACAGGCGCTTAAAACCAATAAATTCACCGGATTATCTCTGTATTTACCGATACGCAGGAATCGACTCAGTTCATTTAATGAAATTTTATCATCATAGGTGAGAATATAACTTTCTTCCGGATTGGCCTTAAGTTCAGCATGAGAAGCAAATAATACGGTTGTATAGGGTTTGAGTTGAAGATGATTTTCTACGCTGCTTTTTTTAAAATCCTCATTTAATAGCTGGGTACTGTTTTTAAACTGCTTGGCAACTTTTTGTATTTCATCTTGTACATAGGGTAATGGCTTAAATTGTTGTTCATTTCTGGACAGACCATTGAGTAATGCCTGTTGATCTTCTTCTACCCGTGTTTCTTCTTCGGAGAGAGTAAGCGAAAGACCGGGTGAGGTGACAAAAGCATATTTATGGACTAAGAAATCGTTTCCGTCATGGAGGGCTGCAAATGGAATGGTTCCTAAAATGCCATCGGGGACGATGACCAGGGTTTTAACCTTATATTTTTTTAATTCTGCTTCCAGAGGCTCTATGAGCCAGCTATAAAGAACCTTACCTGCAGAACGTAAACGCCTTGGGTTACCTCCTGGATCTAATTCATGATGAAATGTTTTTACTGCGGCTGCCAGTTTCTTGCCGCTGATATTTTTATTAAATTGTTTCATGCTCCCATCAGCAAAGCTGAGCAACAGTGTTATCCGGTCAGCGAAAATAATAGGATAGAGTGTTGCCGTACCCGCAGATAAATAATCATCAATATTTTTAGTTGAGTTTCTGGACTGAAGTTCTGTTACACAATCATCCTGAAAATAATTCTTTAATTCTACCGTTTTAAATTGTTCCATAATATTACGTACGGTTTTAAGTATTTTAGCGTTGCTATTGTTATCTTTTATAGCGTTGGCTTTGTGTAGCAAAATATCTAAATACTCCAGATAAATAACACCTACTGTTTTACGAAAAGACTGTGGATTCCCCCGATAGCCATAGACCATTGCCGGCTGAATAGTGCGCAGTTGAATTAGCGAATTTTTATAGGCAATTTCGGCTTCTGCGGTTTTATTTTGTGCCCTCAATAATCGTCCTTGTTGCCACCACCAGCGAGCTGTCAGGTCAGCTGCATCAATTTGATTGGAGAAAAAAGTGGCCTGGCGTAATAATTGCTCGGCCTCTGTATAGCGTTGCTGATTAGTGTAGAGTTCTCCCAGATGGCCTAGTGCAAACGATTGTCCACGAATATCGCCTAGTATTTTGGCGATGTTTAAGGCATCAGTGTAGCTTGTGTAGGCAATGGACAATAAATTGGATAAGCTGGTATTAACACTTTTTTTAATATACAAACGCTGGGCAAGATGACCCAAGGCAACCAGTAGAGAAGACTTTTCAGGAGAGTTAGCGATTTTTTTTATTGCCAATGAAGTTTGTGGGATAAGCTCATTGGTTTTGTTCGATGAGTTTTTTGCCAGCTGTACGTGAATGATGTTGAGATACAGTTTTACCGTTATTAATGAATCATCATGCTGTTTGGCAAGTTTGATTCCCTTTTGATAACTGCTTAGTGCTTCCTCATATTGCTGTAGAGCCACTAGGACGTTACCGTAATACATTAATGTACTTGCCTGTAGTGAGGAGTTTGTCGTTTCACTGGCTAAATCAACACTGGTTTTTGCTGAGCTTAATGCCTTATCCAATCGCCGGGACAATAAAAAGCTATCACTAAGCCCCCCATAAATTAAACTTAACTGGGCTTTATTATTTGCTGTTTCAGCGAGTTTCAGTGCTTGATTAAGGACATTAATTGCTGAGCTCGGTTCTCCTTGATTGCGATCTTCTGAGGCGAGTTGAATGAGCGTGTTAATAAATGAATAATTATTTGATGCCTTGATAAGTTTTACGTTGTCCTCGGATGTTGCAAAACAAACACCTATTACTAATGAAAAAAAGAACAAAAACAAAGCCGCAGTAAAGCTTTTTTTATTCATCTTCCAGACACCCTTTTTTAGACTGTCCAAGCATCGCTAGCATGGGGTTGGCTAGTGAATATTTAGATTGTGTATTATTTGTTTGATCATTTGCTTCCATATCAGGAATATGTTGCCACAAGGCATAAGGTGTTTGCGGTAAAACCTCATGCTTTCTGACCACTAGCCGAAGAACATCAGCTCCCGATTGTTGAGCGCAGGGTTTTCTTAATACCGTTGTTGCATCAATAAAATCAGCCGGTAGCGTTAATAATCCACTGGTTACATCGGTCTCTGGCGAATCAATGGCTACAGCGCCAGAAATACCTGTTTCTGAGGATGCCGAGATATTATCCGTAGAGCCAAAGAAAAAATCGGTAAAAATATTGATATTGCCGCCACTACCTTGCCGAGCATTAGCGACAATTTGACTATTCCCGTCTAACACTAAAAACGCAGGTTTATTGATTTGGCCGATATTGATATTACCGCCGTTACCCTCACCATTTGCGACCGAAGTCGTAATCTGACTGCGGTTTGATAGCTGTATGAGTGAACTTTGATTTGTAGCATCAATAAAAATATCTCCAGCATTACTATTTAGCGTCTCTACACTGATACTACCCCCGTTTTGTAGGCGCAAGGAGTTTGCCACTTGTATTTCAACTTTTCCTAATATCTCTTGCTCAGGCGTTTCTCCCAGGTTTAAGGTGCTAGCAGTAATCGCCCCCCCTGAGTCGATTAAAATATCATCTGCAATGACAATAATATCACCTACCTGTCCAACCCCTACAGATTGGCTTCCAATAACACCACCATTACTTAGCACAATGGTATTAGCCGTGACTTGAGTATTACCTGCATTACCCGTAGAAAATTGTGCAGCATTACTGTTTATAGAAGAGAAAATGACTGTTTCAGTCTCAATACCTGTATTCAGAATTATAATTGAACCCGTTCCATCAATTAATAAATTTCTCGTTTCTACAATAACATCTCCTGCATTACCATTTGAAAAGGTGCTACTACTAATCCCTCCACCATTGAGCAGTCGTATACTTTCAGTTGCGATCACTGTGGTTGTGCCAGAATCTCCACTGGCTTGCACTCTGGCAAGACTTCCAATACCAGTAAAACTGAGCGCATTATTGCCATCAATCAGCAGATTAGTCGTTTCTACAAAAGTACTGCCTGCTTTGCCAGAAGAACCCACTTCTGCAGAGGTTGTAATCCCCGTTGAATCCATTGATCGCACCTCGTTTCCTATGATGGATATTTGATCGCTTACATGAATCCGTACAACTCCCGCATCGCCTTGGGTAAATGTGGCACTACTAATTGCCGCGCCTCTTTCTAAAAGCAATTGCTCGGCAGTAATATCCACAACGCCAGCATTGCCCGTTCCATTCCGAGTGAGCAAAAAATCCAAAGCAGAACTATCAATAGAGGATGGAATATCTCTGTCACCGACAGATGAAACGCCAGAAATCCGAATTCGATCGGCGTTTACGATCACTGTCCCTGCATCCCCAGCTGAAGAAAGCGAACTGCTTGCAATCACGCCGCCATCAATAAGTTCTATATTCTTTGCATTAACTGTTACGGTATTAGCATTGCCTGAAGTACTAAAAAATGTATTAGATGCTATTCCGGCCAAGCCCATAGCTGAAAATCTAAATCCATCAGGGGGTGGGTCTACACCTGTATTATTTACTATAATATTATCTGCTTTAAGTGTTCCTATCCCTTGGATTTCGATAGTCCCTGCATTACCCGCTGAAGCAAAGTTGGCAAAACTGGAGATACCTGTGGTAATCGAGTCGGAATCAAATCCAACAATATTAAGATCAGTCACATGAATATCCACATTACCGGCATTCCCCTGGGCAAAGGTATTACTAATGATTTCACTGCCTGGGCCAATTTCAATTAAAGGGGCTGTTATCTTGATAGCTCCGGCATCGCCGCTCCCAATTGTGCGAGTTTCAATTTTAGATTGCTCTGTCAAACGCAAAGAATTTGCTTTAATTTCTATCGGTTTGCTGGAGCTGAATCCGCTAGCATTGATTGTTGAGGCTTTAATATCAATATCATTGCCATTAAAGCTGATATTACCGGCATTATTGCCGCTAACATCTATCAGACTATTTTCAGAGATTGTAATATCACCACTGAGAAAACCGGGTTTTTCGAATGTATTATTATCTAATTTAATTTCGCCGGCAGAGCGAGTGCTTACCAGGTTTGTTTCCCCTTCGGGGGCAATAATTATTCCGTTGCGAATTTCCAGCTTATTAGCTATCAGTGAAAGTGTTTCACCCACTGGAAGTCTGATTTGGCTGCCCAGAATAGAGATACTGGATAATTTATCGTCTAAAAAACCAAACGCTTCCGGAGGAGCCATAGACAATGTAACATCTTGGCTAGAGGGCATTGCATTGAACTGTGTACCATCGTCCAAGCGAAGATAATCAGCTGTGCTGGCATGAAATGAACCTTGCACATCAAGCCGGGCATTTTCACCAAAGACAATACCGGCAGGATTAATAAGAAATAAATTGGCACCCGGGATAGTCGATTGCAATAGGCCATCAATAACAGATTGACCACCCGTGACGCGGCTTAAAATATTATTAATAGCCCCGGTAGCACCCTGATTAGTAAAGCTTGCACTTTCTGAGGCACTTATATTGAATTGTCCAAAACTGTGAAAAAGATTACTACCCACTTGTCGGCCAATATCAGCGGGAATTTGATAATTAGGACCGGATAATGAGCCGACTGTTCCCAATGAGCCGTCCAGGGTTATTTCGGCCTGTGAATGTGTTATCCATAATCCAGTCACTATCATGCATAAAACAGCTTTCATAACATTAAATAA
>CAZNGU010000069.1:7301-7681 GCA_964572325.1 uncultured Methylomarinum sp. | reverse complement strand
GGTCAATTTGTTTGGGTAATTCAGAAAATTCTGGTGAATTTTCTTCAGCATAATTAAAATTCTTAAATAATCCTATCAAGCGGGTGAAATAATCCTGAACCTGGTTCTTGTCAGTAAAAAAATAATCTATATTTACCAATTTATAAATTTTGCCAAATGCCATCTGCTGCCTCTCAAGAGATGCAGAAACATCTACCTTGTCAAATGCATCCTGTTGTAAATAAACCATATCTAAAAACACTGCTTTTTGATAAGTTATGTAATCTTCAAGGGTAACGCCTTCCTCACCGGTAACCTGCATCATTTGCATGACTGCATCACCTTTACCAATTGGATAAAAAGAAGTTTTGCTGCCCTAGGTGAATTACAGCCGGCTCGGT
>CAZNGU010000069.1:0-7291 GCA_964572325.1 uncultured Methylomarinum sp. | reverse complement strand
TTACCCAATACGAGTTGATATTCTTTTCATACCAGGGTTCAAGTTGTTTCAAATATCGTGACCAGGAAATCAGCGGGTCAACCGCTGGATAAAAACGTTTATAGGCTCGTTCAGCACTTAAGCCCAGAAATGTTTTTACGGTACTTAAGGTAGATTGAGTTACTGGCTCTTCAAAGTTACCACCTGCCGGAGATACTGTGCCTATCATGGTTAAGCTACCGGTATCGGTTCTATTGGCCTTTATTACTCCTGCTCGCTCGTAAACGGAACGAATAGAGGAATCCAAATAAGCTGGAAAAGCTTCTTCGCCAGGTATTTCTTCCATTCGCCCTGAGGTCTCGCGCATAGCCTGTGCCCATCTTGATGTTGAATCGGCAATCAACAATACGTCGTAACCCATTTGCCGGTAATATTCACCCAGTGTAATGCCTGTATAGATTGATGCTTCACGTGCTGCGACTGGCATAGAAGAGGTATTACATATTATGACGGTACGATCCATTAATGAGCCGCCGGTTTTGGGGTCACGCATTTTTGGAAATTCGCTTATTGTTTCCACCACCTCACCCGCACGTTCACCACAAGCAACCACGATAACAATATCAACCGTTGAATATCTGGAAATCAGATTTTGCAGAACTGTTTTACCTGCACCAAATGGACCGGGAATACAGGCGATACCGCCTTTTGCAATCGGGAAAAAAGTATCAATTAAACGTATTGTGGTAATCAAAGGCTCATTAGGATAGAGTCGTTGTGAAACGCGTTTTTCCAACATTTTTTCTGGTAATGGCCTGCGTACCGGCCATTTTTGCATGAGTGTTATCGCTTTTTCTTTTCCTGAAACAACACTACGGATTCTTGCAACGGGCTCATCGACGGTAACATTACCTTCCTGGATCCAGGTAATTTCGACTTCACCGGACTCAGCAAAGGGGATCATGATTTTATGGACAAAACGTCCTTCTTGAACAGTACCTATAATACCCCCTGCAACCAGCTTATCCTTGGTTCGAACAACAGGAACAAAAGACCATTTCTGTTTTCTGTCTAATGGATTTGCTTCAACGCCACGAGGTAAAAAATAACCAAAATCGACTGCCAGGCGTTCCAATGGATTTTGTAAGCCATCGTAAACCTGGCCGAGCAAACCAGGGCCTAAACTAACAGACAACATTTCGTTGGTCTGCTCGACTGGATCGCCAACGGCAACGCCTGCAGTACTTTCAAAAACCTGGGCATCTGCTGTATTGCCATTAATACGCAAAATTTCAGCTTTTAATTTCTCCTGATATTGATTTTCCTGAGGTTCAGGATAAATATAAATGACTTCATTTTTTTTCAAAGATATCGCTTGTTTATCTGAGGTATTCGCTTGTATGGTCACCAAATCATCCTGAACTATAGTTACAAATGCGGTAATTTTTGGGCTGTTCATTTTATGATCCATTTTCAGAATACCTTTGGCCTTGATATTGTGAAAAGATTGCATTGTAATCACCCAAACCAGACTCTAGCATCCTCTCCAGCCGATGCGTTGCTAGTTTGTTATTATAGCGGGACCAACGGTCAATAACGTCCCAGCGTAAAACATAGATGACAACCGCTTCAAAATCAAAATAATGCCCAGCAGCAACTCTGCCATAATAATCCCACGCCAGACTGAGCAGTAATCGCTCTAACCCTAAATGATTTTTTTCTTGCAATAATTGATATGCTTCCGGTAGCCACGGAATGATTTTTTCCAGCCTGAAAGTAGGTTCGTGCCAATTTTTTTCAATATGACTCACCCACCGACCAAAACCCCAACGCTCTTTAGGTGTTGATACATCCAAGCCACGAAGCCTTCGTCTTAATGCAACTATTATTGTACGATTTGCAAGCCGCCAGATAATAATATCTTTTATAAAAGAGCTTTTCAGATGCCTCATGGTTGCCTCGCCACGCTGAATCATTTCAAGGTCTGTCATTGAAATAGCCATTCTGTCCCAATGAACTAGATTCTCAATTACTTCCAAATCCTGTACGTGTTGAGAAGATAGCATTTGCAAACGTTCATCCAGTTTAATCCTCGAAATAGGGGTTCGCCGGCTTGCAAATAGTTGCGGTATATGTGGAGGTAAACTGGAGATTAACGTTATGTAAGGCTCTATCATATTATTTAACAACACCTTCCAGTAATGCGCGAAACCGTGGTTGCAGATGCTCAAGCAGTACTTCGGAAACTGCACGATCTGTTAAATCGACTTCAACCTCACCATCTTTCAGATAAATTTTCATACCGTGGTCAAATTCATTACTGGGCTGTAATTCAATGCCTTTCCTTAATAAACTCGCCATTATTGACAACACAAAATGTGCCAAGGTCCCTTGTGACAATTCTTCTGGATTCTTACGTAAATCATCAATACCTATGATTTTTTCAGGCAGTTTAATAGTAAAACTATCCTGCTCGTCCAATTTAGCTTGATCACTGACCTTTCCGACTACCTGAAGCACAAGCTTTTCCACAAACTTATCTGGATCCATGGCCTTACCCACCAAACGGTTAACTTCTCCACTAAAGCGCTGCATGATGGTTTCCCGAAGTTTAAGATGTGCATCTCTTGCAGCTAATCTAAGTGCGTCCTGACCAGCCGTTTTTAGAGCATCAGCTTCCTTTCGTGCATTAGCAGTAATGGTGTTGGCTTCTGCATTAGCCTTATCATTTATTTCTGCAGCTTTTTTCCGGGCTTCTGCGATGATTGCTTCCGCTTGCTTTTTACCCTCCTTTACGCCCTCGTTACTCAAGCGTTCTATTAATGCCTCAACACCATGCGATGCATAGTGGCTTGAATTATTGTTCTGTTTCTCTGCCATTATTAAACTCGCTAAGTACCGGCAGGAATGTCACCTGCAATCACCAGGGCAAAAACAAAAGCAAACACTGCAAAACCTTCAACAATAGCTGCTGGTGCAATGGATAAACCAAAAATTTCGGGCTTTGCTTTAGCGGCATTAATTGCTGATGCACAGGTTTTACCCTGAAAAATGGCACTACTCAACAGTACTAAGCCAGCCATAATGCCAATGGAAAATAAAGCACCACCATTGATGGCAGTAACTTCTCTTTGTAGGGTAAACATAATAACAATACCATAAATAACTTGCGAAGAGGGCATGACGGAAATACCGATATATCGACCATAGCCGCCCTCTGTTTCAAGCATTGCACCAATGGCTGCCTGTCCTGCCAAGGCACAGCCGATGATGCTGCCAATTGCTCCCAAGGCCATTGAGCCATAAATACCCAGCCAACCTAAAACTATGATGAATTCATTCATTTCTGTATCTCCTTTTTTGCAAAAGCTTTAAAAGAAAAGCCTTCATTTGATAATCCCCAGTTAAAAAATTCAATGCAATTAAGTCGCATTCCATGAACAACTGCACTCATTAGACTCAGCAACAAGTTTAAAGTATGGCCAATGAGAATAATTAGTAAACTGTATAATAAGCCCAGCCCTTCAATTTCCCTGGCATTAGCAGCTAAGCTATTAAACGTTAATGCCAGCGATGCACTTGCCAATCCTAAAGCAAACAGTCTCAGATAACTTAAAACGTCGCCAAAAATTTTGGTAATTCCACTGAGGTTACGGAGGCCATCAAATAATTTTAAAAGTAAATCCAACGGTTTGGTCATGCGGCGCTTACCACTAAAAAGAAAAACCATAAGCATACCAAAGCCAAACAACCATTGCCCTACAGGTAAAAACCAGTCTGCAGGTGTGACGAATGTATCATCAAACCAAAGCAATACAGCACCCCACATAATTGCTACCCAGCCAATAGGAACAAGCGCTTTAATACCCTGTTTCATAAACTGTTTAGCCTTGAAAAAATTGGCAAGACTTAGATGCAATACTCCTACATAAATTGAAAGACGCATCATGCTGTCAAAGTCATTCAGATCAAAAATTTTCAACTGGCCAAGCAAGTTGTTATTATCAGGTGCTATACCAAAATAGCTTCCAACTAGCACGCCCCAGACAATCGAACTAATTACCAGAGTTAACGCCAAGGGCCATAAGCGTTTCCAAACGGGTGACAATGATTTACTCCGCCAGATAATCAGCAAACAAATTCCCAGCAATGCACCATAACCTGCATCTGAAATAATCATGGCAAAAAACACTACAAAGGAAAAAAATACTGGGATAGCCGGATCCCAATCCCAATAGCTTGGAGTTTGATAGAAGCTCACCAGATCTTCACCCGCAGCAAGTAGTTCAGGGTTTTCCAGTAATGTCGGTGGTGTTTCTTTGTCTGTTGGTTCATCAACTTGCATGGCAAGTTGATGCTGTTTTACAAAATCAAGCAAGGCATCAACCCTAAATACTGGTGCCCATCCTTGTACTGCAAACAAAGTGCCTGCATCTAAAGTCTTTTCAGCGGCGCTCAACAAGCTAGCTTTATCTTCGGCTCGAGCCAGGTTTTTGCTTAACAGGAAAATCCAACGAGAGAGCGATTCCCGTTCCGCTTGCAGATCCTCAATTTCCAGCTCTGCTTTGTTTAATCGACGATTTAATTCTGAAAGTGATAATTTACCTATATGGGTTCTTGGAACAGGCATTATTGACGCTTCAGGTTCCTGTTTGGCTATAACTACAACATAAGCAAAACGGTTATCCTTATGCACAATTTGCCAAATAAGGTCTTGCTTGGGCAATAATCTTATTTTTCCTACTGAGATGGTATAAAACCAGAATTTCAGTCCGGCCAAATCTTCATCAGAGGGAAATGTAAAATCACCCCAGGGTACAACTTCCTTGATTCGGGCTGCAAGCGTATCTCGTAAATCAGAGACTTCCCTGATCAATTGTTTTATCTGCAAAACCCGATCAACGGTTGCCTCCAACACAAAATTATTCTCTTCAGTAAGCTGGTGTCGTTTTATGGGACAATCAAGGAGAAACTTCAATGCTGTCAGTGTGTCTTCAGGGCGCTCTGATGATTTTTTTTCGGGCTCAGATGGGTGCTCTCCAAGTACAATTAAATGCAAACAGCCAAGCGCCTGCAAATCAGCCAATAGCTTTTGTTTTTCTCGGGTCAAACCAAATAAAGTTATTTTTTTCAGCCTGACAATGCTCATAACAAAACCTCAGTTTGTCTTTTTTTCTTCGCTACTTTGGCGATCACGATACTGGCGCGTTCTGAATCGGAAAGATAGATTTTAATACGTTTGATATTTTTCTCCGCTCGTGGCATCAAAACTTTATCAAATAAATTAACTCGCTGAGTAATTATTTTGACCGCAATATTCAATAATTCCAAACGCTGTTTTTCAACCTGGGCACGAATCCTGAGCATCAATAAATATTTTAACTTCTCTGCTACCGCATCCACCCAATGTGGTTTCGCCAGAAATGAATATTTCCTGACTTTTAACTCGACATTATCCAGAACCGGTAATGATGCACCCATAATATTTTCTTTACTCAGCTTAACACGAGTGATCGTCACCAGATCCTGAAGATCAATGCTGCCATTTGATAGCATTGGAATCTCATCTCCCGTTATCTGTAGATATTTTTTAATCTCAGATTCAGTATTTAATAAGGACTCTTTGGCCTTTGCCTGCTGCCGCATTAGCTCCTGACGTTTTAGATCCAGTGAGGGTAAAAATTGCCGATAGGTTTTTAAGTGTTTTTGTTCTCGGCTCAGAGAAGATTTATTAAGCTGCAGCTTGGCCATGATCTGTCTGTTCCTGTTGTTTGGGAAAATATTTATCGATCAAAGATTGCTTTATTAATAATTCCTGTGGCTCAAAACACTCTGCTAATGTTTGCCAACAGAGGTTTAATGCTTCTTCAAGTGGCATAGAGATATTGATATCCATGAATTGTTTATAGAACAGATCACCAAATTTGAGTAATTTCAAGTCAAAGGAAGATAGCTCAAAAGCCATTGCCTGTTTCTGCTCGGCATCCTTAGCGTTGGCATAAAACCGGATCATGGTGTTCATGATTTGAGCATGGTCTTCTCTGGTTGCAGAACCAATAACATGCTGTTTGAGCCTGGACAGCGATCCAAAAGGATCAATGACACCATTATGCAAGTAAAATTGGCCTTCGGTAATATAGCCGGTATTGTCAGGTACTGGATGCGTCACATCATCACCTGGCATCGTTGTTACAGTCAGAATGGTAACTGAACCTGCGCCTTGAAAATCTGTGGCTTTTTCATAGCGTTTTGCTAATTGGGAATAAAGGTCACCCATATAGCCCCGGTTTGATGGCACTCGCTCCATCGAAATTCCTACTTCTTTCATGGCATCGGCATAAGCAGTCATATCTGTCATCAAAACCAATACCCGCTTGCCTTCTTCAACAGCAAATTTTTCTGCTACGGCTAATGCCAAATCCGGAACCAGCAATCGTTCAACAATTGGATCAGAAGCCAGATTGCAATACATAACAGTACGGGCAAATCCCCCGGCATCTTCAAAAGCAGTCCGAAAGAAGTGATAATCATCAAAAATTAATCCTAAACCGGCAAAAATAATAATATCAGCATCAGCCTGAATACCAATCCTAGCGAGGAATGCGTTATAAGGTTCCCCAGATACCGAAAAAATAGGGATTTTTTGGCTTTCCACCAGGCAATTAAAAACATCAATCATGGGTATATCGGTACGAATCATTTTTGATGCCAGAACTCTCCGCATTGGATTTACGGAAGGGCCGCCAATGGGTATTTTCGGATCATCGGCAAGTTCAGCACCACCATCCATCGGTTTACCTGTGCCATTAAAAACGCGACCCAGAATATTACTGGAATAAATCACCTGCATTGGTTTACCTAAAAAGTGAACCGAGGCTCGCGTTGAAAACCCCTTTGTACCAGAAAATACCTGTAAGGATACTTGTTCCCTATCAATCTTTATTACTTGAGCCAGAGAACTCAATCCATCAGGATCCTGAATCACAGCCAAATCATTCAACCGTGTTGCAGGCCCAGTTTTACCTATATTAGCTGGGGCACTGACTTTCATAATATCACCGATAATCGATAATATTCGGTTGTGACGTATCAAACTTTGGCTCATTTTGATTGACTCCTAAAATCATTATTATTCATGGCTATTTACTTCATGCAAGTTATGTCTTATTCGGCTTTCAGGATGCGGCAGATTAATAAAAGTATCATGGCAGGCAGAAAAGTGTAAATAATACGATTTCCCTTCGTATTCAGTGGTTGTTCTAGGAGCCTGTCCGAGAATAGAAACCGTCGAGAGGGAAAGCCCTTTTGAGTC
>CAZNGU010000068.1:0-7692 GCA_964572325.1 uncultured Methylomarinum sp. | reverse complement strand
TTTGCAAATCAGGCCAAAATCCATCATTAGTCAATGGGCCAGTAGTGGTTAATGCGGGTTTTCCAGTCAAAGACATGTTGTTAAGTTTTTGATTGCGACCATGAAGGGCATGAAGAACATGAAGGGTAGATCAAGAGCAATAAACGCTCTTCTTCAGCTCTTCTTCATGTCCTTCATGGTGAATAAATCTGTTTGTTTTTTTATCGTGCGCCCGGATCGGGAGGAGAGCCCCGGATTTTGTCGTAGTCTGTTTGCATCTGCTTTCGCTCATCATCGTTTAAACCACAGGGCTCAATCGGTTCAAATTTTAAATGGGTGCAGATGCCATCATCCGGATAGCCGGGCAGTTTGGCCTGTATCACCAGCAACGCGGCTTTTTTTGTCAGCGAGTTGCTGGTAGCAGCGCAGTAATTGATACTGGCCTGATGCAGTTTTGCTAGTTCTCTCTTAGTCATTCGACTGATGTCGCCGAACTGATAGCCATCGTCCTGCTCTTCAAAACAGGCGGTGAGTAAAAATAGACAGGCCATAATTAAAAAGGCAAACAACACGGGTCGAATAGTCATAGTACACTCACTGTTTTAAAAGGTGCCGGGGCAAACAGGTGTTTTACTGTTGGCTGCTAACAGAACAAAAAACACTGATTGCCGACCCCGGACTTGAGGAGCTGGTTAACAGCGGGCACTTTAAGCTTTTAGCCTTGTGCTCGCTGTTGTAATTTTTCTAAACGCACTTGTAACTTTTTACAGCCGTGCCCTTCAGGATTTATTGCTTTGGCTTTTTCACACCAATCAATACCCTCCTGATAATCGCCTGATAATTCTTTGTGCTTGGCCAACAGGGCAAAAATCTTACTGGCACATAGAGGGTGGACATCCCATTGATCGTTAAAAATGACCGTGGCCAGTTGGTCTAAATACGGGCTGACCGACTGCTGTTGTTTCAGCAGCTCATTAGCCCAGTCATACATAGCGTCGCAAACAAAGGTTTCCAGATCTTGGCGTTTAAAACGCTCCGGCATGTGTTGATAGCCACTTTTAATCAGGTAGAACGCCAGAGTTAAGAAATTTTCTACGTCCGCGCTGTCAATTAACCAGATCATCACCTGCACGGCGACGTCATTCGGGTAGTCGTGACCCTGCTCCATATAATCAGTCACAAAGGGCTGATATTGCGGTAACAGCGCGGCTTTGAGTTCGGCTTTTTCTTCCAGCACCTTTATTTTGCTGATTTTGGCCAGGTCTAGTTTTAACAGATCTTGGTAATGGGGTAGATTACTCAATTCCACTATGACTGTTTTATCAGAACCTGCCTGGGCCGGATCAACGCCGATGAAATACGGATCAATGCCGGTTTTTTCGGCCTCCGCCATTTGCGCTGCTTTGATTTTTGCTATCCGGCCTTCGCGGCGTGGTGTAACCGTAATCAAAACCTTTTTTTGCTCAGTTTTTGATTCAGCAACGCAGTAAGGATTGGGTTTGCCTTGTTTTTCAGCGGCGGCGATTTGCAACGCCTTAATATCCGCGATTCTGCTCATAATTAATTAAACGTAATAACTTCAATAAACGCGGTCATTTCTTCATCTTCGACTACGTAGCCTTGATTAACTGAGTTAAAATCTTGTACCTCGTTTTTCTCGGGTTTATCTTTTTGAGTACGTCTAACTGAGCTGTCTTGATAGTAAATAGACAAGTTGCTCAATGGCGTAATCAACAAAGACGATTGAGGAAAAAATGGTGGTACTATGGTTGGTAATTCCGCATACGCTTTAGTGATGCGGTTTGATAACATCGCTTTTTCTGTGGGTGTATTACCGTTGGATTCGTAATAAGTGTCTTGTTGATATGACAACACATCAGACCCCACCATCAGCACCAAATCATCACGACTACGATGATAAATCGGCAGCATGTCTTTAGCGGCTTTAGCCAACACATCCAGATTTAAAAAACCGCCTAAAGCAGGGTCAGTTCCCCCTAGCGTTACCGAATCGACCAGGTTTTTCGTTGCGTTACCGATTAAATACTGAGATCCGGAGTTATAGACTCTGATCAATTGCAACCAGCCAATATTCACATCAGATAAATCAGCCGCAACCGTGTCAGCGGCAACAGATGTACCCAACCAGCCGATAGTCAACATATCGTTACCAATCGCCTGTCTTACCAGTGTCATATAACGTGCGGCAAAATCTGGGAATTTAGCCCACATGTCAATCAGCGCGTATTTAAGAGCCACATCAAACTCAGTGGCGGTTAATTTATAGCCTTTGCTGTCTAATTGATTTAAATGCTTGGGGACACGTTCGCCTGCTGCTGATGTATCAGTACGACTAGCAACACGCCCCGTTAAACTCATGCCAACTTTTTCGCCTGTCATTTCTGACACGGGCATGACGTTGATCAAGCTTAAAAAGGGGTTGCCGTCTTCAACAATTTTGTTATAAATCGTTTGCGCGGAGGTCACTGTTGCCGCGTAGTTTTGCCCTGCAAGAGGGTTGCCAGGCTGTAAACCATACGCTTTTGCTGTGTTAACAAAATGCTGGGCTAAAACTGCGATGGCCTTATTACTCAAATTCATTTTTTATGTCCTTTTAAATTACATGCAATTTGCAATATCGGTTGCATCATCCAGGTTCTCGCCCGCCTGGGTGCCGGGTTGCTCTTTTAATGCCGCATTAAACTTTTCAGTTAAATCCGCTAATGCAGTTTCAACTTTGGCAAAGGCTTTTGCATCAACACCCGCGCTGTCATCGCCCTTTTTAACCAGGGAGGCTAAATCTTCAATCTTCTTGTTTAGCGATTCAAATTTATCCGTCTGATCGTCATCTGACTGTTCTTCAGTTTCAGCCGGTTTGAGTTTTTTAAACTCTTCTTGCAGTGCGGTAAATTGCTCTTGCAAGTCTGCGAGTGCTTTTTTGTTCATAGTGTTTTCTCGATCCTGAGGGTCTGTATGGTTAAACTTTTCTGCTAAGCGTTGAATCATGGAACTGCTGGGTTTTGGCGTTTGTTCGTTTAATTCTATGAATTCGCTGTGATATTCCAGCTTTTCTGCTGTGGAAAAGTGCATTTGCTCGGTAGCGACCGAGGCGGGGCTATCGGTTGCTGCTAGTCCGGTTAAATAGAATTCTCCCGTATCTCTAAAGTTTGGCATCAGCTCTATGCTGGTGAATAATTTTTGACCGTTTTTAATCGCATACAGATATTCGTCATTCGGTTGCAGGATGGCGAATAAATCAACCCCACCTTCCTCGTTATCTTCTGCTTTGAGTGATTGCACACCGCCCAGATTGAACCAACGAAAATGCTCTGGCCAAATCAGCGCCTTAAACAGCCTGGGGTCGTAATTTTTTGCTACTTGGCGCAATGCTTCAGGATCAATGGTGCGTCTATCGACAGTTTTGCCGCTGCGCCCGATTCGCATAAATTTGGTTTTTAAATTTGTCGCCATAACCGCGTGTGTTTTTTGTAAAAATCAGGCCTAATATTAAAACTAGAAAAAAGATTAAACAAATCATTTAATCTTTTGAAATTCCTAGAATTAAAAAAACAAAATAAGCAGGCATGCAAGTGGTTTAACTATTTATTATGGCTCCCTAAAATGAGACCAAAAACAGCTTTTAGGGATTTATGGTTAATCGAAAATACAGCAAAGAAGTGGTTGCGCTGTGCAAACAATTTTTTGTAAAAGGCTGGAGCATTGCGGACATTTCAAAAGAAATGAACGTCGAGTTGCGCACGCTGCATTACTGGAAAAAAGATCAGCATTGGAATAATGAAGTTGCTGCGGATAGCGTAGAAATCACTATCGCCAAACGCATTAATGTTCTAGCTGAACGTGACAATAAAACCGAGGCAGAGCTTAACGAATTAGCCAAGCTCTGTGAAACATTTGGCAATCTAAAAGTACAGCTGGCCACGGCGCAGTCCATAAAAAATGGGGTGAATAAATTAGTCCCGGGGCATGTTGATTACGCTTGTGAATCAGATGAATCAGACGAATCAGATAAGGGCGGAAAACAACAGGCTAAACGAAAAAGCAAAGGCCAGCAAAAACGCGAAAAGAAAATCAAAAATGATATTTCCAGTATTAGTGAAGAGCAGCTGGATGAAATTTTAAGAACACATTTTTATGATTATCAACGCGAATGGTACGCTAGAAAGAACGATCCTCTGACCTGTCGAAACCGCTTTATTTTAAAAAGCAGGCAGATTGGAGCCACCTATTATTTTTCCTTTGAGGCATTAGATGATGCGATTAGAACCGGTGATAACCAAATATTCCTCTCTGCATCGCGTGACCAAGCCGAGGTATTTAAAGCCTATATTATTGCATTTGCACTGGAACATTTTGATGTAGAACTGAAAGGGCAGGGGGTGATTACATTGTCCAACGGCGCCGAACTCAGGTTTTTATCAACAAACAGCCGCACCGCCTGTTCGTATCACGGCCATCTTTATGTTGATGAGTGTTTTTATATTCCTAAATTCAATGCGGTTTGGGATGCTTCATCAGGGATGGCGGCTCATAAAAAATGGCGCCGCACGCTATTTTCAACGCCATCAGCAACTAATCACGAAGCCTATCCCATGTGGTCCGGGCAAAACTTTAATAAAGGCAGGACAGATGAGACCAGAGAAAAGTTTGATATTAGCCATAAAGGATTAAAAAACGGGGTGCTCTGTGCTGATAAATACTGGCGGCACATGGTCACTATTAAAGATGCGCAATCACAGGGCTGTAATTTATTTGATATAGACGAGCTTAAATTAGAAAACTCTCCCAGCGCTTTTGATAATAAATTCATGTGTATCTGGGTGGACGGAGCCCAAAGTGTTTTTAAAATCAAAAATCTTTTAGATTGCGTAAAAGAACAACCTGCACAGGACTATAACGAAAAAGCGCCGCGCCCTTTTAACAACCGCCCTGTTGCTATTGGATATGACCCGAGCAGAACACGAGACCCCTCAAGTCTCGCTATTTTAGCCATTCCAATTGGACCCAATGAAAAATGGCGGGTGCTAAAAACCTACTCATATCGAGGACAAAACTTCCAGTTTCAGGCTAATAGAATAAAAGAAATTTGCGATAGCCATAACGTTAAATACATCGGGATCGACACAACAGGAATGGGTCGAGGCGTGTTTGAGCTGGTAGAGAAGTTTTATGCGCGTGCGACACCGATTCATTACAGTAATGATACTAAAACTGAACTGGTCATCAAGGCGCTGGATGTTATTGAAAATAAAAAAATTGAATTTGATATTGAGAAGCGCACAGACATTTTAGATAAAAATGACGGCAATATTGTTCAGTCATTCATGATGATTACCCAGTCCGTCAGCAACGGCAGCGGTCAAGTTATCTATTCAGCTAATCGAACGGCAGAAGCCGGCCACGCCGACAAAGCTTGGGCCATTATGCATGCGCTGCATTCAGAACCGATTGCTCCGCGTAAAAAAACCACTGTCTCAGTAGGATAAAAAGGAAAAAAACATGGCAAAGAAAAAAAACCGAAAAACCCTGTCCTTTACATTTGGCGACCCTGAATCGGTATTAAATAACAATCCAACGGACTATTTAGGATTGATGTTTGATGCCGGCGGTAATTATTACAGCCCGCCGGTCGATCTGAAAGGGCTAGTGAATCTGATGGGGGCAAATGCCTTCCACGGGCCTATTTTGCATTTTAAAAAAGACCGGGTAATGGAACTGTTCCAGCCTACACGCTTATTAAAACGGGCCGATATGCAAAAATTTGTATTGGATTATCTGGCCACCGGCAATGCTTATCTGCAAAATTTAAAAAATGGGTTTGGTAGACTGAGCCGATTACATCACTTGCCTGCATTACCGATGCGCAGAACCAGAGAGGCGGATAAATATATTAAACTGATATCGGATGTTGAGACCAATAACATTGAGTTTAAAGCCGGTGAAGTTACGCATTTATTAGAGTACGATCCCAAACAATCCTTTTACGGCCTGCCGGAATATTACGGCGGTGTGCAGTCGGTTTTACTCAGCGAGGACACTACGCTGTTTAGGCGCAGACTGCTTAAAAATGGAGCACACATGGGTTATGTGCTGGTCACTAATGACGCCGATCTGGACGATGATACCGCTAAGGCAATAGAAAACGCGGTTAAAGAATCTAAAGGTCTTGGGAATGGAAAATCGTTATATATCAATATAGGCAGGTCTAATAGCCGAGAGCCAGTGCAAGTGATCCCGGTCGGCAACCAAGGAACAAAAGATGATCACGAAAAAATAAAAGGTATAACAAAAGGTGAAATGCTGGCCATGCACCGTATGCAGCCGGGTTTATCTGGCATTATTCCGGAAAACACCGCAGGTTTCGGGGATATAGAAAAAGTTATGATGGTTTATTACTTTATGGAAGTGAAATCCATGCTCGCAACGTTTGAAATCTTAAACGAATACTATGACGAACAAGTAGTCTCTTTTAAACATCCTGATTGGTTGGTCGCGGGTGAGTAGTGCGAGTGTCGCCCCATCAGCCCCTGGAATTGCTATAATTCAGCAATCGAAAATACGGGGAGGTGTTATGCGGGTTTATTGTGAACATTGCGAATCTAAAGCGCTAATTACCTCAAGCAACAAAATTAGCACAACACTGACCGAACTGTATTGCCAGTGCACTAATACAAAAGATTGCGGCGCCGGGTTTGTGGTGTCGCTAGCGTTTAAACATTACATCAACCCGCCGCAACAAACCACCCTGCAAATGGCAGCGGCGTTATTGCAGCAACTGCCGATCAATGAGAGGAATGCGTTGATGCAGCGGGATTTATTTGGTTAATGTCATGTCAACTTGCCCTGATAATTACTGGTTATAAATCAAAAACCAACAACTTTTCTTTTTCTAAATCTGAAATAAGTTCCTCGATTGCTTTTTTACGCAAAAACGAACATGACAGCATATCAGTCATTTCCTCCCGGATATAATCAGTCATGTTTTCTACACTCTCTATTTCATGCGACGGACAGCCGTTTTTTTCAGATCTTTTGCTCATCGCTAATAAGTCATCGTCAACATCATCACGCAATGGTTTAGTAAAATCTTTCATAATTCACCTTGTAAAAATTTATAACACAGCTTTCAACGCGACAATGGGTACATGTCACGGTTTTGAAAGTCTGTGTTAGTTTTAATGCCAGTTTTTTAATTAAATTCATCGTTATTAATTAAGATCGTGATCAAGTGCATTTGTCAGCGTATTTAAAATCCAGGCTGTTAATTTTATCTCGCCATCTCTCTCTTTTTGTTTAACAAATCTCGCTTTTAGCGAAGGTGGCAATCGTATATTAATATGTGATGTTGCGTCCTCATCATATTTTGCCGCATTCTTTTTCCCTGTATTCCCGTGCTCCACGATACATTCGCACGAAAGCTGATATTTTTCGCCCATTTTTACATAAACAGAAAACAGGCAGTCACCCTCTGTAATTGCACGATCATTCTGTTTGTGAGCAATTATTAGCACGAAAGGATGTTCACTTAAATCATCAAATAAAATCTCAATACCATGCTGCTTTTTTGTCACAACCACATGATCACACCCCATCTCTCTGATCAAGTGTCGCTGAGTTATAGGAACCAAAAGAAAGGGGTCAGACCCCAAAAAAGAAAGGGGTCAGACCCCAAAAGCAAAAGAAAGGGGTCAGACC
>CAZNGU010000067.1:0-7753 GCA_964572325.1 uncultured Methylomarinum sp. | reverse complement strand
TCACAGGACGCAGAGCGTCCTTATATGAATTCCCACGGAGACCGTGGGAACTAGTGCTATTCTAGCCTCCATTTTTTAGCCGGCATCTGCAAAAAATCATTATGAGAAAATATAAAAATTTAGAACAACTGCTAAAAGCTTATGACGGCATGATTAGTAAGGAGCAATTTACTGATTTATTAACCGAAGATTTAAAACAGGCTTGCTGTCATATTTTGGGTGAAACAATAGATGAAGAGACCGTTTTACTTGCTGAACTAAAGACTCAAAAAGAGAGTGTCAGCCGTTCTTCGGGTTTATTTCAGCAATATATTGAATTCATTGTAATAGGCAAAATTATCAGTAATCAATACCCGGCAATAAACTATCGCGTTGATACGGGTACTTTTCAGTTTTTTGGTCGATGTTCAACCATTCCCCAAGTTTGTGGCGTGGATTTGTATTTGGATAAGAGTTATACGCAAGAAGTGGGAGACACAGTAAGACAGAAATTATCTGTCCCTATAAATCAATTGTATAAGACCATTAAAAAAACACTATAGAAGCCCGACCTCTAAAGTACTAAGGAACGAGAATTTAATAATATACGAAGTTTGACGCAGGATTTTGGTTTCACAGTGGTGTCAGCCAAATAGACGCATAGCAGGCTATGTAACTGTTTGGCTGACACCACTGTGGAGCCAAAAGACCCGTCAGAATTCGGGTATTATTGAATCCTCGTTCCTAATCAACAGGCAAAGCATAATTAAGAAAATCCCGCAGTTCTTTTAAGGAGTCTATGGAAAAGGTGCCGGTAATCATGGCGATTTCTTTTGAAGAACCTCTACCTCTATGATCAACCAACTCATTATTATCTTCTATATAAACAAAGCTATCATCCAATTTGAATAGTGCTTCTTCTGGCATAATTTGTAAAGTGAAGTATTCCTTGATAAGGTTGGAATCTTCATCTTTATGTTCACCAGTATGTATAGTAATTAATTTTCGAGTATAGGTGTTTTCATATCCCGATTGTGAATTAGAGGTCTCCTCTTGATAATAAGTCAGTGAATTTTCTGTATTTTCTTTATCTTTAGCTATAGCCTCTTCCAGTACCTTTTTATAGGGACGTCTGATATTTAAGGCAAATTCAGTGGCTTCTTGATCTTCTTTATTGGCAGTCATTCTAATCTCCCGATTAATGGTCTTGCGTATTCTATTCCTTTAAGCATTAAAAATTCACCTGATTACCCATAAAATGGCTGAGGCTTATACGTAATCAGGAAAATTTATGCAGCTGCTCATCACTTAATGGCACGCTGCTCAATAATATCCTCAACTACTGAAGGATCAGCCAGGGTTGAAGTATCGCCCAGATTATCAATTTCATTAGCGGCTATTTTTCTTAAAATACGGCGCATAATTTTGCCCGAGCGAGTTTTAGGCAAGCCCTGTGCCCACTGTATCTGATCAGGGCTGGCTATTGGCCCTATTTCTTTGCGTACCAATTGCACTAATTCTCTTTTTAATTCATCACTAGGAGCTATCCCAGCATTCAAAGTAACATAAGCATAAATGCCCTGGCCTTTAATATCATGAGGATAACCGACTACGGCAGCTTCTGCGACATGTTCATGCAATACCAGGGCGCTTTCAACCTCAGCAGTGCCCATTCTATGCCCCGAAACATTGATTACATCATCAACACGCCCGGTAATCCAGTAGTAACCATCTTTATCCCGTTTTGCACCATCACCAGAAAAATAAAAACCCGGGTAACTGCTGAAATAGGTTTCAATAAAACGCTGATGATCACCATAAAGCGTACGTGCCTGTGACGGCCAGGGATGATCAAAAACCAGAATACCTTCACATTCACCGTGTAATACCACACCTTCATTATCAATAATTTTAGGATTAATGCCAAAAAATGGCAAACTTGCAGACCCTGGTTTTAAATCCGTTGCTCCTGGTAAAGGGGTAATCAAAATAGCTCCTGTTTCTGTTTGCCACCAGGTATCAACAATGGGGCACTGGCTATTACCTACCACATGGTAATACCATTCCCAGGCTTCCGGGTTAATCGGCTCTCCTACACTACCTAAAATACGCAGACTACTGCGCTTTGTGCGCTTAACATATTCATCACCTTGTGCCATTAATGCTCTGATGGCTGTAGGTGCCGTATAAAATATATTGACTTGGTGTTTGTCTATAACCTGCCAGAAACGATCAGCTTCCGGATAGGTAGGAATTCCTTCAAACATTAAGCTAGTCGCTCTATTACATAAGGGGCCATAAATAATATAAGAATGCCCAGTAACCCAGCCAATATCTGCGGTGCACCAGTAAATATCGCCCTCATGATAATCAAACACATATTTATGAGTCATGGCTGCCATCAGTAAATAACCGCCCGTGGTGTGTAGAACACCTTTCGGTTTCCCGGTTGAACCCGAGGTATACAAGATAAACAAAGGGTCTTCTGCATCCATAGCTTCGGCATGGCAATTATCTGAAGCCTGCTCCATCGCCTGGTGATACCAGATATCCCTATTATCATTCCATTCAACTGTATTGCCGGTGTTTTTAATCACAATCATTTTTTTCAGATTAGGACAGCCAGCCGCTGCAAGATCAGCATTCGCTTTGATAGGGATAGATTTTCCACCACGAACACCCTCATCTGAACAAATCAAGTATTGACAGTCAGAATCGAGAATACGATCTTTTAACGCTTCTGCAGAAAATCCACCAAATACGATGGAATGAACGGCTCCAATCCGGGTACAGGCCAAAATTACCGTTGCAGCTTCAGCTATCATGGGTAAATAAATACAGACCCGGTCTCCTTTTTTTACCCCCTGAGACTTTAAAACATTGGCGAATTTACAAACTTGTTGATGTAATTCCTTATAGCTGATTTTTTTATCTTGAGCGGGATCATCACCTTCCCAGATAATGGCTGTTTGCTCCCCATGTGATTCTAAATGGCGATCCAGGCAGTTAACGCTAACATTTAGCTTACCTCCTTTAAACCAGCTAATTTCTCCTTTAGCATAATCAAATGCTAATGTTTCATCCCATGGCTTACTCCAGTCAAGAAACGACTCGGCTTGCTCAGACCAGAATTTTTCAGGATTATCAATGGATTGTTGATAAAGCGTCTGATAGCTTTCCGCTGTGAAATATGCAGATTGAGCAATAGTGGTTTTTACCGGGTAAATTTTTTCTTGTTCTGGCATTTGTAAACCTCATCTAATATATTTATAGGCTACCTTAATAAATCCCTCGATTAATTGCACGAATTTTTTTTAATGCTTGAGGATGCCAGTTTGCAATAGCCCATTGCATAATATTGTGAACAGAAGTAGTTTTAAGATTTTCTGGTGGGTTTTGTTTTAACAAATTCAATAATAAAAATAAAGTTTTTTCCGGATTTTTACTTGATATGGCCTGAGCAAAAGTCTGTTTGCTCAATTTATTGCCAAATTGATCGACTATCATGGGCACATGACAATAGACGGGTGACGGGTAGCCCAGTACTTGTTGTAAAAAAAGTTGCTTAGGCGTTGACTGCAAAAGATCGAATCCACGCACCACATGATTGATGTTTTGCTGGTAATCATCAATAACCACAGCTAGCTGATAGGCAAAAATATTATCTTTTCGTTTAACAATAAAATCGCCATGTTGCTGGCGCAAAGAATATATCTGCTGGCCTTGCATCTCATCAGTAAAACCTAATTCAATATCTGCTACTTTAATGCGTAATGCATAAGGGAGGTTCGGATCGACTTGTCTGTTAAGACAATAAGCCGGATAAACTGAGAAGCCGGATAAAGATTTTCGACTACAAACACAGGGGTAAACTGATTTTTGCTCTAATAGTTGCTTGATTATGGCATGGTAATTTTCTAGATGCTCGCTTTGATAAAAGATCGCACCATCCCAGTGTAAACCATAAGCCTGCAGGGTTTCTATAATACTTTCAGCGGCACCCGAAACATTACGAAAAGTGTCCAGGTCGTCAATTCGTAATAGCCATTTCCCTTGTTTTGCCCTGGCCTGAAGAAAGCTGGCCAATGCTGCATAGAGAGACCCTAAATGAAGAGAGCCGGTAGGCGATGGCGCAAACCGGCCAATATAATTATTTATCTGCCTGGACAGAATTTATCCCATTTGTTTTTCTCGAATTTCGTCAAGCGTTTTGCAATCTATACATAATACGGCTGTAGGACGTGCTTCAAGCCGTCGAACACCAATTTCAATACCGCATGAATCACAGAAACCATAATCTTCAGAATCAATCTGTTCCAGTGACTCATCAATTTTTTTGATCAGTTTGCGTTCTCTATCACGGGTTCTCAGTTCCAGACTAAATTCAGATTCCTGTGTTGCTCTGTCATTGGGATCAGGAAAATTGGCTGCATCATCTTGCATGTGATGTACGGTACGATCAACCTCATTCATAAGTTCATCTTTCCAACTCTTAAGAATTCCTTCAAAATGGCTTAATTGCGCCTCATTCATGTATTCTTCACCTTTTTTTTCTTCGTAAGGTTTAAAACTGAAAGGGGAATTCTTATCTTTAGACTTAACCATTCTCTAACTCCTGGCAAGATTTTTAAAAAGGCGCATTTTTACCAGAATAGAGCCTTTATAGCAAGAAGTTTGTTATTATTTCAGCAAAACAACTATACAAAAATTAATCATAACCATGCAAATTGCCAATAGAATGGATGGGTTTTCACCCTTTTACGTGATGGAATTATTACAGCGAGCAAAGCAACTGGAAGCACAGGGTCGAGAGATTATTCATATGGAAGTTGGAGAACCTGATTTTCCTACACCACAAGCCATTATTTCCGCAGGATTAAAAAACATACAAAGCGGAGAAGTAAAATATACCGCTGCAGCCGGACACCCCGAATTAAAACACAAAATTGCACAGTATTATCATCGTCAATATGCAGTAGATATTTCAGCAGAACGTATTTTTATAACACCCGGTGCTTCAGGTGCCTTTTTGCTGGCTTTAGGAGTCAGCCTAAATCCTGGTGAAGAAATAATAATGGCCGATCCTTGCTACCCTTGTAATCATAATTTTGTACGTTTTTTTGGTGGAAATACCCAAGCGGTTAATGTTGATGCCAACACCCAATACCAGTTAACAGCTGATTTAATCAAACAATATTGGAACAGAAACAGCTGCGGTGTTTTAATAGCCTCGCCGTCAAACCCTACTGGATCTTTGATATCAGCAAAGGAATTAGAACAATCTATTGCCTGGGTTACGCAAAACAACGGCTGCTTTTATTCTGATGAAATTTATCATGGTCTGGTTTATGAACGGCAAGCCAATACCGCTTTACAATATAGCAATGAAGTTTTTGTTATTAATAGTTTTTCCAAATATTTCTCAATGACTGGATGGCGCATTGGCTGGTTGATTGTGCCAGAACAATTTATTGATCCAGTGGAGAGACTGGCTCAAAATATATTCATATCTAGCCCTACCCATTCTCAATATGCTGCTCTGAATGCTTTTACAGAAGAGAACTTGAAAGAGCTTGAAGAAAGAAGGCAAGTGTTCAAAAAAAGACGTGATTTTTTATACGAGCATCTTCTACGCCTAGGTTTTGAAATACCGCTTAAACCAGAAGGTGCATTTTATATTTATGCCAAGTGCACTCGTTTTACCAAAGATAGCTATCAATTTGCCAAAGACTTATTAGAACAGGAAGGTGTAGCAGTAACTCCAGGAAAAGATTTTGGAAATAATGCAGCAAATTGTTATATTCGCTTTGCATATACTGCGTCTATCGCTAAAATGTCGCTTGCCATAGAAAAACTGGAGTGCTTTTTAGCAAGATGTCTGTAATACAACTTTCTGCAAAACAACTTAAAACCAAGCTGGATAACCTGGAAAACCTGTCTCTGCTGGATGTTAGAGAACCTTTTGAATTCGAATATACTCATATAGCAAAAAGCCAGTTGATCCCCATGAATCAAATACCACAGAGATTGCAAGAGATTGATACAAGCAAAGATTGTATTGTTATTTGCCATCATGGCATTCGAAGTCAGCAAGTAGCTGATTTTTTAGTCCATTCTGGCTTTAGTGATATTTATAATTTAACTGGCGGCATTGAAGCCTGGGCGACACAGTGTGAAAGCACTATTTTACGATATTAATAAAAAATTATGTTAAAAGAATTTTATTCAGGGTCTAATAACTGTACCGAAATTACAGCCTTACAAGGTAGCTTGTTCGCCAAAGAAGTTGCCGGTGATTTTAATCCGATACATGATGTTGATTCCAAAAGATTTTGTGTACCGGGCGACTTGCTATTTGCCATCGTTTTGGAAAAATACGGCTTAAGTAAAAAAATGAATTTTACTTTTACCGGCATGTTGGGACATAACATTACCCTGGACTTTCCGGTCACAGATGAAGCTTATTTTGAAGTTAATGGGAGCAATAATAAAACCATTTTAAAGGTCGATAGAAGTGGTGAAAGATCTACTAGTAGTGCCATGATTGAGGCTTTAATTCGTGACTATGTTGCCTTTTCCGGACATAACTTCCCTTATGTCTTAGTACCACTCATGAAAAAACAAAATGGCATGATTAATCTTAGCCGTCCTCTGGTAATTTATGACAACATGTGCCTGGAGTTTAAACATTTAGACTTTACTCATCCAAAAATTGAAATGCTGGAGCCCGAACTAAGCATTAATGGCAAAAGAGGCGAAGCTCACTTACATTTCCAGATTAAATCGGATAATGAAGTAGTAGGCTCAGGTTTTAAAAAAATTACTATCACCGGTATTCGTGAATATGAAGAAGGCCCCATGCAAGATTTTGTTGACAATTATCTGGCTAGAAAAGATACCTATCTGGAATCCGTAGGCAAATAATGCAGTTTGATAATACATTAGGTAACGCGATAAGATACAAGCAACCCTTGAGGAGTCAGAATGACACAACAAACTACTAAAAGTGCTATTGCACTGGGTATATTCCTTTTTTTAGGTTTAACTTCGCTCGGTTATTTAGTCAGTACAGCGGCGACTCAGATTAAGTCTCTGGAACGAACAGTGACGGTTAAGGGTTTAGCGGAACGTGAAATGCCTGCAGATATTGCGATTTGGCCTATTTCATTTCAAGTGGCCACTAATAATCTGGAAAATTTGTATCAACTAATACAAAACAATAATCAGATCATTGTTGACTATTTAAAAGCCTATGGCATTACTTCAACAGACATTAGCATTCCTGCCCCTACTGTGACAGATTTACTGGCACAAAATTATGGCAATAATGAACGCATTAAATTTCGTTATACAGCATCTTCTACTCTTACCATCTATTCAAAATATGTTGATAAAGTCAGAAAGGCAATGTCTGGTGCGATTGAACTAGGCAAAAAAGGTATCGTTCTTTCCGCACAAAACTATGGAAATAGTACAGAATTTGTATTTTCTGGCCTCAGCAACATCAAACCAGGCATGATCGAAGAAGCCACTAAAAATGCCAGAGCAGTTGCAGAGAAATTTGCCTCTGATTCTGACAGCACTTTAGGTAAAATAAAAACAGCCAGACAAGGTCAATTTTCAATAAATGACAGAGATGCTACAACCCCGCATATTAAAAAAATAAGTGTCGAATCCACTATCGTTTATTACCTCTCTGACTAGAACGCAACAAACAACACCCACGGCGAAACCGTTCTAATGCCAAGGTGTTGATCCATAAAGTAGCCACTTT
>CAZNGU010000066.1:0-7869 GCA_964572325.1 uncultured Methylomarinum sp. | reverse complement strand
CCTCGGCATCGCTTAAACAACGAGTCACATGCGGGATTTTAGCTGTTTCGGTAGGGTGTAAGCGATTCCAGCGCTCGCAGCTTTGGCCATCCTTGCCTAATTCATTAAAACTCGGACAACTCCATAAATCTGCCTCCACTTTCCAGTCATCCCGTAATAACTGAGCAGCCGCTATTGATTCGTTAAAAATAGTTCCGGAACCTAATAATTGTACCCGAGGCGATTTATTATTTTTACCTTTCTGAAATAAATACATGCCTTTCAGAATATTTTCTTCTGCACCCTTTGGTAATGCAGGTTGTGCATAGTTTTCATTCATCACAGTGATGTAATAAAAAACATTTTCCTGGTCAACATACATGCGTTTCATGCCATCTTGAATAATGACAGCGACTTCATAAGCAAAGGTCGGGTCATAAGATACACAATTGGGTACTGTAGCCGCATAGACTTGACTATGGCCGTCTTCATGTTGCAGCCCTTCGCCATTTAATGTGGTTCTTCCTGCTGTTGCACCTAATAAAAAGCCCCGGGTACATTGATCCCCTGCTGCCCAGATGAGATCAGCCACTCGTTGAAAACCAAACATAGAATAGAAAATATAAAAAGGAATCATCGGCACATTATGCGCAGAATAGGCAGTACCTGCGGCGATCCAGTCACACATACCCCCTGCTTCATTAATGCCTTCTTGCAATACCTGTCCGTGCTTGTCTTCCTTGTAATACATTAATTGTTCGGCATCTTGCGGGGTATAGAGTTGACCTACTTGAGACCAGATGCCTAGCTGCCTGAACATGCCCTCCATACCAAAGGTACGAGATTCATCCGGTACAATTGGAACGATGCGTTTGCCTATGTTTTTATCTTTGACCAAAATACCCAGCATTCGCACAAAAGCCATGGTGGAAGAACTTTCATGCCCTTCACCGGTACCTGCCAGTAAAGGTTTAAAATCGGCTAATGCAGGCACATCCAGGGGAATAGTTTGGGTTCTTCTAGAGGGAATATACCCCCCCAATTCTTTCCGCCTATCCTGCATATAGGTAAGCTCTGCCGAACCTTCTGCAAACTTTAGATACGGTAAATTTTCTAATTCTGAATCTTCTACGGGTAATGAATATTTTTCTTTAAAGCGTCTTAACGACTCCATACTCATTTTTTTCTGCTGGTGCGAAGTATTTTGTGCTTCGCCCGAGGCTCCCATACCATAGCCTTTAATAGTTTTGGCTAAAATAACCGTAGGCTGGCCTTTATGATTAACCGCTTTTTGATAGGCTGCAAATACTTTAGAAGGATCATGTCCGCCACGATCTAATTGCCAAATATCGTTATCTGACCAGTCATGAACCATTTCTTTTAATTCCGGAGTATTGAAAAAATGTTCACGAACGTAAGCCCCGTCTTTAGATTTGAAGGTTTGATAATCACCATCTACACATTCCATCATGCGTTTAGCCAATAAGCCTTCTTTATCCCGTGCTAATAAAGCATCCCAGCCATGCCCCCAGACCACTTTAATCACTTGCCAGCCAGCACCACGAAACTCAGCCTCTAACTCTTGTATAATTTTGCCATTACCTCGAACAGGGCCATCCAGGCGTTGTAAATTACAGTTAACAACAAAAACCAGATTATCTAATTGCTCTCTACCTGCCATACCGATAGCACCCAGAGATTCCGGCTCATCCGTTTCACCATCGCCTAAAAATGCCCAGACTTTGCGTTCAGAAGTGTCGGCAAAACCTCGGCCTTGCAAATAACGCATAAAACGCGCTTGATAAATAGCCATAATCGGCCCAAGCCCCATAGAAACCGTGGGGAATTGCCAAAAACCAGACATTAACCAAGGATGAGGGTAAGACGGCAGGCCATTTCCATCCACTTCTTGACGAAATTTATCTAATTGATCACTACTCAGGCGGCCTTGCAAAAATGCTCGTGCATACATGCCCGGTGCCGAGTGTCCCTGAGTAAAAACCAGATCCCCGGATTGATCTTCTGTAGCACCATGCCAAAAATGATTCTGCCCCACATCATAAAGTGTTGCGGCAGAGGCAAAACTGGCAATATGCCCTCCTACATTGGTGTGTTTATTAGCTCTTAAAACCATCATCATGGCATTCCAGCGAATATAAGAACGTACCTTTTGCTCTATAGAGCCATCCCCGGGCATTTGTGGTTGCTGTTCAACTGAAATGGTATTCAGATAATCGGTATTGGCACTAAAGGGTATATCTGATCCGGATTTTCTTGCAGAAGATAATAATTGATCAACCAGAAAATGCGCACGTTCATGGCCTTCCTTTTCAATAACGGATTGCAAAGCATCAATCCATTCCTTTGTCTCAATCGGATCAATATCTTCGTGATCCAGGCCATCCGTAATTAACATTTTGTTCATTAATAACTCCAGTTTTCACCCTATACTGTGACTACTCTGTTTATTTTTTAAAACAAAGATAGATTAATTTAGCAATTATACCGAAAATACTTGTTCTGATGTACTCTAAAGCAGATTAAATTACCGTTCTTGCAAAGCCTATAATGACAAATTATTTAAAAATACTGGAAAGCGACCGACAATATGTCTGGCATCCCTACAGTGCCATGAATACCAGGCAAACGATATACCCCGTTCAATCAGCTCATGGTGTATTTATTAAGCTAGCTGATGGTCGCCAGCTAATAGATGGCATGTCTTCCTGGTGGAGTGCTATTCATGGATACAATCATCCTGTTATTAATCAAGCTATCAGCGAACAACTTCAAAACATGTCTCATATCATGTTTGGAGGCTTAACCCATCAACCGGCTGTCGATCTTGCCAAACAATTGGTTGAACTCACCCCCCCATCATTACAAACTGTATTTTTTGTTGATTCCGGTTCTGTTGCTGTTGAAGTTGCCATGAAAATGGCTATTCAATACTGGTACGCAAAAAACCAGCCTAAAAAAAATAAATTACTCAGCATTCGCCGGGCTTATCATGGTGATACTTTTGGCGCGATGTCTGTAAGTGACCCTGTTAATGGCATGCATAGTTTATTTTCCGATGCCTTAATTCCACAATTCATTGCGGATGCGCCCCGTTGTCAATTTGACCAACCCTGCTTGGAAAGCGATATTTCGCCCCTTGCCTTGCAATTAAAAAATAATCACCAGAAAATTGCTGCTGTTATTTTAGAACCTATTGTTCAGGGCGCAGGCGGTATGCATTTTTATTCGCCCGATTATTTAAAACAAGTTCGAAGCCTTTGTGACCAATACGATGTGTTATTAATTCTGGATGAAATTGCTACTGGTTTTGGTCGGACAGGAAAATTATTTGCTTGCCACCATGCAAATATTGAACCCGATATATTATGTTTGGGCAAAGCACTCACAGGTGGCTATATGACATTAGCCGCCACCCTGACCAACTTTGATATTGCTCAGACCATAAGCCATGGCGAACCGGGGCTATTTATGCACGGCCCAACCTTTATGGCCAACCCCCTTGCCTGCAGCGCCGCTTTAGCCAGCCTAAAATTACTGTTAGACTCCCCTTGGCAACAACGAATAAAACAAATAGAAAAGAGCCTAAAATCAGGTTTAGCGCCCTGTAAAAAATCACCTCAGGTGAAAGATGTTCGGGTATTAGGTGCTATTGGTGTCATAGAAATGCATAATAGGTTTGACCTATTAACCCTACAGCCCCAATTTGTAGAAGCCGGGGTCTGGATACGTCCGTTTAACCGTTTAATTTATTTGATGCCTCCTTATATAATAAAAATGGATGAATTAAACATTTTAACCCATGCTATAACTACTATCGTTTCAAATCTAAGCCAGGAATCATTATGAATAACAATGCAAAATTACGCTGGGGAATATTAGGTGCTGCCCGTATTAATCAACAATTAATGCCTGCCATTGTAGCCACCAGCAATAGTGAGCTTATTGCTATAGCCAGTCGCCGAGTGGGAGCTGCTGCCGAGACCTTAGCTAAATATGCACCTGAGCAAAAAAATGTAAAGATTTATGATCAGCCAGAATCCCTACTTGAAGATAAAAATATTCAGGCAGTTTATATACCACTAGCCACCCATGAACACGCCACATGGACATTACGTGCCATAGAAAAAGGCAAGCATGTGTTATGCGAAAAACCCATGGCACTAAAAGTCAGTGATATAGAAGCCATTACAGCAGCTGCAAAAAAACACAATGTTACTGTTATGGAAGGTTTTATGTATCGCTTTCACCCCCAGCATCAGCGTGTTAAGGAGATCATTGACTCTGGAATAATCGGGGAGGTACGTTCAGTCAGATCCTGTTTCTCTTATATGATGCAAGCTGCCCGTCATTATCGTATTGCCGATTCTATAGAAAACGGTAGTGGAGCTATGTGGGATATAGGCTGTTATGCCATTCATGCCGCCCGGTTACCATTTTATGGCGCAACGCCTGTTGCAGTTTCCGCCATGGCAAAACATATTGATACCGGTGCAGATGTTAGCTGTACTGGCATCATAGATTTTGGTGATGGTAAATATGCCCAATTTGATTTTGGCTTTGAACATGCTCGCCGTGCAGAATACGAAGTCATTGGCAGTAAAGGCGGCTTAAAATGCCATAATGTCTGGGCTAAATCTGCCGAAGTACCTGTTATTTCATGGTGGACTGAAGCGGGTCAGCAGGAACAGGAAACTTTAGAAATAGCCAATCATTTTTGCCTGGAAGTTGAGCATTTTAGCCACTGTGCTCTTAATAATGAAAACCCGAGACTTTCTTTAGACGATGCTAAAGAAAATTGTCAGCTGATTAATGCAGTACTCGAATCGGTTAAACAGAAAAGACATATTGAGATTGTGCAGCAATAAGGTAACTCGGAAAAAATAAGTAGCTGCAGATATGTGCTTATAAGGAGTGAGGATTTAATAACTTCCCGAAGTTTAGCGCAGAATTTTGACTTCACAGGAGTGCTTATAAAATAGGCGCATAGCAGGCTACGCAACTCATTTTATAAGTGCTTCTGTGGGGTCAAAAGGCAAGCCAAAATCGGGAAGTTATTAAATCCTCACTCCTAAGTGAAGCAATCTTTTACCATGAAGCACATGAATATAATGAAGGATAGAGCAAAGACAGCAATCGCTCTTCTTCAAGGGCTTCATGTGCTTCATGGTTAAAGAGCAGTTTATAACGTCGTTTTTAAACGCACCCCTAGTTTCTGCACTAGTCAACATCAATAGACAGTTCTTTGATTTTTCGCGTTAAAGTATTTCTGCCATAACCCAAAAGGATTGCAGCCTCATTTCTCCTGCCTAAAGTATGCTGAAGTGCGGTTTTAATCAGTAGGCTTTCAACCTCTGCAATAATAGTTTTGGCTATTTCTTTTTCGCCCATCAATAAATTATTTCTTATGGTATTTTCAAGTAATAATTCCCAGTGACTGGATTTATTACTTGAATCATCTTTATCCGATGCACTTAATTCTGGCGGCAAATCTTCCAGGTGAATTTCTCTGCCTGATGCCATAACCGTTAGCCAACGACAGCTATTTTCCAATTGTCTAACATTTCCTGGCCACGGCAAGGTGCTTAAATAAGCTTCTGTTTCAGGTTTTAACAACTTCAACTCACTATTCAACTCAATAGCAGCCTGATTCAAAAAATGGCGCATTAAAATGGATACATCTTCCTTACGATCTCGTAAAGGAGGGATGTGTATACGAATTACATTTAAACGATGAAACAAATCCTCTCTAAAAAGGCCTTGCTCTACTAATGATTCAATATTTTGATGGGTTGCTGCAATAATGCGAACATCTACTTTTACCGAAGTATGAGCGCCGACGGGATAAAATTCTTTATCAGATAAGACCCGTAATAACCGGGTTTGCAACTCAGCAGGCATATCGCCAATTTCATCCAGAAACAAAGTACCACCATTAGCCTGCTCAAAACGCCCAGCCCTTTTGGTATATGCCCCCGTAAATGAACCTTTTTCATGACCAAAAAGTTCAGACTCCATTAAATCTTTGGGAATAGCCGCCATATTAAGTGCAATAAATGCCTGTTCGCTTCGAGGACTATGCCGATGTAAGGCCTTAGCAACTAATTCTTTACCGGTTCCTGACTCACCATTTATAAGGACTGTAATATTTGAACGCGCCAAACGGCCTATGGCACGAAAAACCTCTTGCATAGCGGGCGCACCACCTATGATTTCCGGAGTATCTTCGCTGCTTTCCTCTATATTATCTTGTTTAATATTGGTTTGCTTACTTTGCGCGCAGGCTCTTTGTACCACTTCAACTACTTCATTAATATCGAATGGTTTAGGCAAATATTCAAAAGCCCCTGCATTAAAAGCAGAAACCGCACTATCCAGGTCAGAATGGGCAGTCATCACAATAATAGGTAAGTCTGGATAGCTATATTGTACTTTACTCAATAATTCCAGTCCGTCCATTCCCGGCATTCTTATATCAGTTATCAGTGTGGAGGGCACCTCCTTTTCCAATGCGTCCAAAAGACTGCGAGCACTAGTAAAGCTCTGAGTACCAATGGCTGCTTTTTGCAAGGCTTTTTCCAGTACCCAGCGAATGGATTTATCATCATCCACGACCCAGACAAGTTTATTATTTTTCATCTTCATTCACCAGAGGTAGAAAAATTGAAAAAATGGTATTACCGGGCTCACTTTCACATTCAATAAAGCCATTGTGTTGATGAATCAGTGATTGAGCAATAGATAAACCAAGCCCGGTACCTTCCGCACGACTGGTAACCATGGGGTAGAAAACCTGGCTCATCATCTCATTGCTAATACCTGGACCGTTATCACTAATATCAATTTTTGCTGTTAATTTATAGTGCTTTCGGCCTATCGTTAATTGCCGGAGTACTCTTGATTTTAAAGTAATCACTCCTTTATGGTGCATGGCCTGAACTGCGTTTTGTACTATATTGAGAACCACTTGAATAAGTTGATTTTTATCTGCTTTTAAATCGGGAATACTTGGATCATAATCCGTTTTTATGATTATATTGTGATTCGCTTCACTACTCACCAGGCTCCTCACACGTTCCAATACTTCATGAATATTAAGCTGCTCCTTTTTAGAAGGTTTTTTAGGGCCTAACATTTTATCCATCAATGCTTTTAAGCGATCTGCTTCCTGAATAATAATCTGGGTATATTCTTTTAAATCTTCATCAATTAATTCTATTTCAAGCAATTGGGCAGCGCCTCTTATACCACCCAACGGATTTTTAATCTCATGCGCCAACCCTTTAGCTAGCAAGCGACTGATATTTTGCTGGGTAAAAAGTTGTTCTTCTTTGCTAATCCGTAACTGCCTGTCAACTTGCTGAATTTCCACTAAAATTTCATTGACATGATTATTGTGAAATAGAGGAGTGGCACTGATATTAACTTGTCGGGTCTGATTAAGTCGAACAAACTTTATTTCTCGGTCAATTAAGGGCTCTTCAAGATTAAGACACTGTTGCAAATCAATTAACAGGCTTGAACCTGAAGATTTGAATAAAGTATTAGCATTAAGGCCTATTAAGTGCTTTTCACTGTCGGCTAATAAAATTTCCCCAGCTCCGTTAATATAGATTAGTTCTAAATCGCGATTAAATAATAAAATCGATTCATTAAGATGGGCAAGTATATTTTTATACACAGAAATAACTAATTGGATGAGTCAATAGAAAAAAGCAAATTATATGCCAATAAGCACCAAATAGAGAAGAAAAGAAAAACACAGAAAAAAAAGGAATATTGTAACTACTCACCGTAATTTAGCAAAGGATGCAGGGTGTTGATTTATCAGGCTTCTGAAACAGGCAGGTTTTTGCTCCTCGGCAATTGCTC
>CAZNGU010000065.1:0-7891 GCA_964572325.1 uncultured Methylomarinum sp. | reverse complement strand
CATGCCGATGTCTATGAAGAAATGGGCTTTAGAAGCCATATTCATGGTGAAGTCAAAATAGACTTGAATGAGTTTATAGATCGTAAAGTCAAACGCTTTATGGGTGATGGCGCGGCCTATAATTACATTGCCATGCAACAGGCAATTGATGATTCCGGACTGGATGAAACAGAGGTTTCCAATTTTCGTACAGGACTAGTCATGGGTTCAGGTGGACCATCCACCTCAAATGTGGTTGCAGCAGCCGATATATTTAGAGAAAAAGGGGTGAAACGCGTAGGTCCCTATATGGTTCCACGCACTATGTCTAGTACCAATACAGCTTGTCTGGCCACCCCTTTCAAAATCAAAGGCGTTAACTATTCCATCAGTTCTGCCTGCGCTACCAGTGCGCATTGCATTGGACACGCCATGGAACTGATACAAATGGGCAAACAAGATGTGGTTTTTGCAGGCGGCGGAGAAGAGCTGCATTGGTCTTTATCGGTATTATTTGATGCCATGGGAGCCCTTTCATCAAAATATAATGACACCCCTGAAACAGCATCAAGAGCTTATGATGAAACTCGCGATGGCTTTGTCATTGCGGGCGGTGGTGGCGTATTAGTTATTGAAGAACTGGAACACGCCAAAGCCCGTGGCGCTAAAATTATTGCAGAACTAGTGGGCTATGGCGCAACCTCAGATGGCTATGATATGGTTCAACCCTCGGGTGAAGGCGCAGTTCGCTGTATGCAGCAGGCCATGTCTACAGTAGAAGGGAAAGTTGACTATATTAATGCACATGGTACCAGTACGCCCGTTGGCGACACCCGCGAACTTGAAGCCTTACGCACTGTATTTGGTAACGCCAATGTGCCTAAAGTGAGTTCCACAAAGTCCTTAACCGGACATGCTTTAGGTGCAGCCGGTGTTAATGAATCTATCTATTCATTATTGATGATGGAAGAAAACTTTTTAAGTGCATCTGCCAATATTACTCAGCTAGATCCAGGTGCAGAGGGTATCCCCATCGTTAGAGAGCGCCAGGACAATGTAAACTTAAATACTATAATGTCGAATAGTTTTGGTTTTGGCGGCACCAATGCCACGCTTATCTTTCAAAGATATAGCGCCTGATCAGCTGCTTTTGACCGCTTTAATGTAGAACCAAGTAATGGGTAGTGAAATTCACCATAGCTGGAAATGAGGGGTTAAACTACCTTTATTCGCCCTACCCTTTAAAATAATCAGCATTAAGAGAATATCTTAATCGCTGATCATTCTCTCCAAGTTATATTCAGCTTTATGCCCAATCCCCTACAAAAATCCAGAACCGAATTTAATAAATTACAAAAACGCCTCCGCAGAAACACAGGCGAAGCCATCGCTGATTATAATATGATCGAAGAGGGTGACAAGATCATGGTGTGCTTATCGGGCGGCAAAGATTCTTTTGTGATGCTGGATATTTTATTGAATTTACAGAAAACAGCCCCTGTTTCATTTGAAATTCTTGCGGTTAATCTTGACCAGAAACAACCCGGCTTTCCTGAACATGTTTTGCCAGACTATTTAACATCAATCGGCGTGCCCTTTCATATTATTGAACATGACACTTACAGTATTGTAAAAAGAATTATTCCGGAAGGTAAAACCACCTGCAGCTTATGCTCCCGGTTACGTAGAGGCACATTATATGGCTTTGCAAAAGAACATAAAATAACAAAAATTGCCTTAGGCCACCATCGCGATGATATTTTAGAAACCTATTTTCTCAACATGTTCTTTGCTGGAAAACTAAAAGCCATGCCGCCCAAATTATTGAGTGATGACAAACAAAACATTGTGATCAGACCTCTGGCTTACTGTAAAGAAAAGGATATTAGCCTCTTTGCTGAAATAAAAGACTTCCCCATTATTCCCTGTAATTTATGTGGTTCTCAAGAAAATCTGCAACGACAAGCCATGAAAGAAATGTTATCAGCTTGGGATAAACAATTCCCTGGCCGCCTGGAAACCATATTTTCCAGCTTAAAAAACATTGCCCCTTCACAAATGGCTGATACTCAATTATTTGATTTTGCAGGTTTAGTGAGGAGCAAAAACACCGAACCACGAACAGCATCTGAAGACAGTGGACTGGAAATACTAGAGAGATAAAGAGCTATTTTATAAATACTAAATTGACAAAACACTACCCGTCCTTTTTTTAATAATAAAAAGCCGGGGAGCCGTTGCCTTTTCAGAACAAACCAGCAACTGAGTATCAAAACAGTCCTGATTTAATTGCTTACACCAAAGATCAATTTGCCGGGTTTCAATTGCACCTCCCTCATGCCCAGGGTAAGCCAATAAAGTAATAACACCTGAAGGTGCCAATAAGTCCAGTGACTGCTGAAGCGCCGACAAGGTTGAATCCACTTGGGTAATAACAGACTTATTTGCACCCGGCAGATAGCCTAGATTAAACATAATGACTTTGATTTTTCCACGCAAATGCTTAGGAATATAGCCTGACATTTGCGCATGACAGGCCTGATTTAGTGTAATATTCTTGCCTGAAATTTCATTTTCCAACCTGCAACGGGTAGCCTGCAAGGCTTGTTCTTGAATATCAAAACCAAATATTTTACCTGACACACCGACTTTTTTGGCCAGAAACAATAGGTCATGACCATTCCCTAATGTTGCATCTATGGCAATATCCCCATTACTTAAATTTTTTCCAGCAATAGCGTGTGCCTGAGCCGTTAAAGATAATCCCATAATCAATACTTTAATAATTTCTCATAACGCATAATACTACAGGTTTCAGGAATTGCTTTGTTATGAATAAGATGATCAGCCAGACTCTGACAACACCAGGGTATCTGCAAACTGCCTTTTGCACCAAAGCCATTAAAAATAACAAGTTCCGGCTTTATTGGATGCCTTCCCAGAAAAGGTTGCTTATCCAGTGTTGTTGGCCTTATGCCTGCTTGCTGACTTATTACCGCATCTATTGAAAGCGTAGGCATTGCTTTTTTTAAAGCATCAAACAATGTTTTTTTTGCCGTTATTGTAGTGCGGGTATCAAGCCTTTCCCTGTCAAAAGTTGCACCGGTTCGAAATTGTCTAGACCCAAGTGGAATAAACCAATGCCCGTAGTTAATAATATTCTGTGGTATTTCGTGATGACTAGATGCAGTAATAATTTCACCTTTCACCGGCTGAAATGGCAAGTAAGAAAACCAGGGATTATTACTAGCATGATGACCTTCACAAAAAACAATGCATTGAGGATGCAGATTTCTCCAGTGTAATTGCTGCAAGCAATTAATTTCCCGATAATCAATTTCAGCTTTAATATAGCTCTGACGAGAAACAAAATAGTTCTTTAGAGCCGTTAATAATGGCCTGCTACGCAAATAACCTGTCTTTGTTTGTTTTATCAGACCATAAGGGGAAGACAGAGAATGCTGGGAACTTATATTTTTAGATAGATAATCCTGATATTCTATTTGTTGCTGTCTTTTTTTATAAATTGCCAGTTCTTTTTCATTGGCTAAAACTCGTAAGAGTTGTTTTTCAACATAAAACGCTTGTTGGAAATAAACCGCTAATTTTTGATAGTAATCCATAGCCGCAGGTAACAACAAATCAACATTTGCAGATTTTACCAGGCGCATTCCTGTAACAGGATTGATTAAACCAGCCGCCATTAATGATGCATTCTCTTTGCCATTATCAATAATAATGACTTTTTTATCTCGTTGCATCAGCTCCCAGGCTAATAAACTCCCAGCTAAGCCCTGGCCTATCACTAAATAATCAATTTGCATTTATGAGTTGAATCCAAGAAACATCAATCTTAGGGAGATGGAAATAAATAATTAATTAATAGATTGCCAATATATTTGTATGTTTATATAATAAACGGTTACTTTTTGTATTTCCAGCCATATCTTAGCTAGAAATATAAAATGGGTTAAATTAATTTAATAGGTTTTAAAAATGGCTAGAGTTACTGTTGATGATTGTCTGGATAATGTTGAAAATCGTTTCAAACTGGTTTTGTTAGCCAGCAAAAGAGCACGTCAACTGTCAAGAGGGGCAGAAGAGTTTGTCCCTCGTAATAAAGATAAAGACACTGTACTTGCATTACGTGAAATTGCCGAAGGACATGTTACAGATGAAAATATTGAACTACTACATCAAGTAGGTGAACGCACAGAAAACAATTCCTTCGAAATCAATTAGCCTGAGTTTGTATGCCGGAGGTAGCTGTCTCAGATTATACGCCTGAAGTAGATTCTCCTGAAGAAAAACTACTCAGACGCTTATGTCTAATTCTTGAAGGCTATTTAGAACAGGAACAAGTAAATGATGTAGTCCGCGCCTATCACAAAGGTGCGGATGCCCATTCCGGGCAATTTCGAAAAAGTGGCGAAGCTTACATTTGCCACCCTCTCAGTGTTGCTATAACACTCGCAGAAATGCGCATGGATACGCGCGGAATTATTGCCGCGATCCTTCATGATGTTATTGAAGATACCCCTGTCAGCAAAGAAGAATTAGCCGAGGAATTTAGCCCCGAGATTGCCGAACTGGTTGATGGCGTTACCAAGCTGAGTAAGCTAGAACACAAATCACATGCTGAGGCACAGGCGGAAAACGTCAGGAAAATGTTACTGGCCATGGCTAAAGACCTGCGCGTTATCATAGTGAAACTGGCTGATCGTTTGCATAACATGCAAACACTGGGCTCAATGTCTACTGAAGCAAAACGCAGAATAGCCAAAGAAACACAGGAAATATATATTCCTCTGGCTAATCGCCTAAGCATGAATAGTATCCGCCATCAACTTGAAGCACTTTGCCTGGAAGCAATACACCCCAAACGATACCAGGTAATTAGTAGCGAGGTTAAAAAAGCGCGAGGCCATCGAAAAGAAATTGTAGGCACCATTGAAAGTTCCATTCAAAATAGATTAAATCAAGCCGGTCTTATTTTTGATGTGGTTGGCAGAGAAAAAAATGTGCCTAGCATTTATTATAAAATGAAACGCCAGAAAATTTCATTTTCAAATGTTTTTGATGTCTATGCTTTTCGTATTTATTGCGATCAAGTAGATGATTGTTATCGCATTCTGGGCTGTGTTCACAACTTATTCAAACCGGTTCCTGGAAAATTCAAGGATTATATTGCGCTACCCAAAGCAAATGGCTATCAGTCTCTGCATACCGTTTTAATCGGCCCTTTTGGTGTGCCTATAGAAATTCAGATTAGAACCCATGATATGCATCGTTTAGCGGAATCGGGCATTGCTGCTCATTGGCTTTATAAATCTAATGATTCTGACGGTGAATGCGTTCAGGCTCGAGCCAACGAATGGCTCAGAGAACTACTGGAAATCCAAAAAACAGCGGGTGACTCGCTAGAATTTATAGATAACCTGAAAGTCGATCTATTTCCCCAGGAAGTCTTTGTCTTTACACCCCAGGGTAATATTATTAAATTACCCCGAGGCGCCAGTATTGTTGATTTTGCATATGCGGTGCATACTGATATAGGAAATGCCTGCGTTTCTGCCAGGATTGATAACATATTAATCCCTTTGCAATCAAAACTTGAAAACGGCATGACTGTTGAGGTGATAACCACAGCCTGGGCCAGACCTAACCCACTTTGGCTAAATTTTGTCATCACCGCTAAAGCCAGGAGCGGCATTAGAAGCTACCTAAAAAACTTTAAGCAAAAAGATGCTATTATTCTAGGACAACGCTTGCTGGAAAAAGAGCTAAGCAACCTGAATATTCAACTGAAAGAAATTGAAGACTCAAGGATTAATGATTTTCTGAAGCTAATGAAATTAGCCTCAATGGATGAATTACTTGAAGAAATAGGCCTGGGTAACAAAATGCCTATTTTAATTGCAAAACGCCTGGCACAGAAGGATATTCATGCCGCTGTAAAACTGGAAGAAACGGAAAATAATAGCTCACCATTAGTTATAAAAGGCACTGAAGGCATGGTCATTACTCTGGCTAAATGTTGTAAGCCTATTCCCGGCGATCATATTGTAGGTTTTTATAATCCAGGTAAAGGCATTGTTATCCATGATCACAAGTGTAAAAACAGTAACGAAACCAAGAAAAAGGAAGCCAGCTGGCTAGACGTTGAATGGAGTAAAGAAGTCTCGGGAGAATTCTCTGCAGAATTAAAAATGGAAGTGCTTAATCAACGGGGCACTTTGGCAACCATAGCTTCTACCATATCCAGCATGGATTCAAATATTGAGCGTGTAGATATTGTTGATCAGGATGATAAAGTTTCTATTAATATTTTCACCTTGACCGTGAAAGACCGGGTTCATCTTGCTAATATTATTCGAAAGCTAAAAAAGCTATTTATTATTTTAAAAATAACGCGAGTTTAAATGCAGCAATGAGTAAAACAATCATTAAAACCACAAAAGCCCCGCAAGCTATTGGCACTTATTCACAAGCGGTTAAAGTAAACGACACTGTTTTTTTATCTGGACAAATTCCATTACTTCCAGAAACAATGCAAGTTGTTGAAGGTGATATATCACTGCAAATCAAACAGGTTTTTGAAAACCTCCAGGCTGTCGCAGAAGCAGCGGGAGGTAATTTTTTTGATATTGTTAAGCTTACCGTGTATTTAATAGACCTTGCTGACTTTCCTATTATCAATGAAATTATGAGTCAATATTTTTCAGAACCTTACCCCGCAAGAGCAGTGGTAGGCGTTACTGAATTACCTAAAGGCGTAAAAATAGAAATTGACGCCATTATGATTATTAGAGAAGTATATCCAAGCTAACTAAGCCAATGAACTCCCATGAAACACTGACGCTTTCAGTCGCTTCATTATCAGGCATCGGTGCACAATCATTGTTGCGACTGGAAAAATTAGGCATTCAAACACTACAAGACCTTATTTTTCATTTACCTCACCGCTATGAGGATCGCACCAAAATCTATCCTATCGGCTCTGTTTCAGCCGGCATGACCGTACTTATCAGCGGTATGGTGGATTTCACTGATGTATTAGTCAGAGGCCGCAACAGCTTAATTTGCAGAATCAGTGATTCAACAGGCTATATCTCACTTCGCTTCTTTCACTTTAGCGCCAAACAGAAAACCGACCTTAGCCCCGGCACTCAAATCAGTTGCTTTGGTGAAATACGCCATGGTTATCAAGGCCTTGAACTTGTACACCCGGAATACAAAATCATATCCTCCACTGATAATATTACAGAAGACCGACTAAGCCCTATTTACCCTCTTACCGAAGGCTTACGTCAAAGCAGTTTGCGAAAAGCCATTAAACAGGCATTAACACTTTGTTTAGAACAAAAGCAAACACTTCCTGATCTTTTACCTGAGCAGATTTTAAAAAAAAATCAATATCCATCCATCAGCCATGCATTACTATCACTGCACGCTCCTGAACCACAAATAACGGTAGAACAATTACAAAATGGCAATCTGCCAGCACTAAAACGTCTGGCTTTCGAAGAATTATTAGCCCATCACCTGATCCTGCTGAAAAACAAGGTAGCTTATAAAAAATGGCAAGCACCCGTTTTTCACATTAATCAAACTCAACAGCAGGCATTTACAGACGCCCTGCCTTTCCAGCTAACTCAAGCCCAGCACCGTATCATCGCTGAAATCAGTGCCGATTGTAATAGTCAGCACCCCATGCTAAGACTGGTTCAAGGTGATGTAGGCTCAGGTAAAACCGTTGTTTCTGCTTTTGCCGCCTTGTTCGCGATGGACTCAGGTTTTCAAGCCGCCATCATGGCACCTACAGAATTATTAGCTGAGCAACATTTTCATAGCTTTAAACAATGGTTTCAAAGCCGTCAAGACACTCTGGTCTATTTAACCGGCCAGCTGA
>CAZNGU010000064.1:0-7901 GCA_964572325.1 uncultured Methylomarinum sp. | reverse complement strand
AAGGAACCATTTTGAATACCACCGAAAATGGTTATGGAAAAAGAACAAAACTAGCAGAGTTTACCCGACATAAACGGGGTGGGCAAGGTATGATTGCCATTCAGACAGCAGGACGTAATGGTGCCGTAGTGGGGGCAACGCTGGTAAATGATAGTGATGAAATTATGATCATAACCAGTGGCGGTATCCTGGTTAGAACCAAAGTGGATGAAATCTCTATTGTTGGCCGGAATACCCAGGGTGTGCGTGTTATTCGCCTGGATAAAAATGAAAAAGTAGTCGGAGTTGATCGGGTTGATGGTTTGCCAGATGATGATGAAGAAATTGATGGTGAAATACAGTCGCCAGCAGGTGAAGACGGTCTGGACAACACAGAAGTCAACACAGAACAAAATAAACAAGCAGATAATTCAGGAGAAGAAGAGTAAAAATGAGTAGAATTTTTAATTTTAGTGCAGGCCCGTCTACCTTACCCGAAGCCGTTTTATTAAAAGCCCAGGAAGAATTATTAGACTGGAACGGTACCGGTATGTCGGTGATGGAAATGAGTCACCGTGGTAAAGAATTCAAGTCTGTTGCAGAAGCTTTGAAAAATGATTTGATTGAGCTTCTGAATATACCCGATAATTATAAAGTTTTGTTTTTACAAGGTGGGGCATCAGGACAATTTGCTTTTATCCCGCAAAATATACTTAAAGGAAAAGACAAGGCCTGTTATGTAAATACCGGCGCATGGTCTAAAAAGGCTATAAAAGAAGCACAGAAATACTGTAATGTGCTTGTTAGTGCAGACTCAGGGGCATCGAATTTTACGACTATTCTTGATTATTCCGAGTGGGATGTAGATGAGCAAGCAGCTTATTTGCATTATACGGATAATGAAACCATTCACGGTGTTGAATTTCAGGACGTACCTGCCTTCGATTTACCACTGGTTTGCGATATGTCATCTAATATTTTGTCACGCGCTATTGATGTCAGTAAATTTGGTATTATTTATGCTGGCTCGCAAAAAAACATGGGGCCTTCCGGTGTAACTATCGTTATTGTGCGTGATGATTTGGTAGGGCATGCAGATAAGCAGATACCTTCTGTGTTTGATTATGCACAGCAAGATAAAACTGACTCTATGCTAAACACGCCGGCAACCTTCAACTGGTATTTAGTAGGGTTGGTTTTGAAATGGATTAAACAAGAAGGTGGTGTTGCAGCAATGCAAAAGCATAATCAGGATAAAGCGGATAAGCTTTATCAGGCCATTGATTCATCTTCACTCTATTCAAATCCTGTTGCTAAAGCCTACCGCTCCCGAATGAATGTGCCTTTTGTGCTGGCGAATGCCGAGCTGGATAAAGCATTTTTAGAAATGGCGGATAAGAATGGACTGGGTGCATTAAAAGGGCATCGAGCAGTAGGTGGTATGCGTGCCAGTATCTATAATGCCATGCCGGAAGCGGGTGTAGATGCATTGATTGGCTTTATGCAAGAATTCGAACGGACACATGGCTGATATTATGAGGTGGATTAGCAATAGCGTAATCCACCGTTTTATATTGATGTCGGATTGTGCTGACACTTAACCAATTTACGCTTAAGTTATTTTCAAGATAAATATAAAATGGCTGATATTATTCCCCTTCCAGAATTGCGAGATAAAATTGATGCAATTGACAGTGAAATACTACAATTGATCAATCAGCGTGCATCATATGCTCTGGAAGTTGCCAAAACAAAAATAGCCAGTGGTGAAACAGGCACTTTTTACCGACCAGATCGTGAAGCTCGGGTATTACGCCGAATTAAAGATTTAAACCCGGGGCCTCTTTCTGACGAAACAACGATACGTTTTTTTAGAGAATTAATGTCGTCTTGCCTGGCTTTGGAAAAACCATTAAAGATTGCTTTTTTAGGGCCGGAAGGCACCTTTACGCAACAGGCTACATTTAAGCACTTTGGCCAGGAAATACAATCAAATCCTATCGCCACCATTGATGAAATATTCACTGAGGTAGAAAACCAGCTCTGTCAATTTGGTGTAGTGCCGGTAGAAAATTCTACAGAAGGTGTCATCACCCACACGCTAGATCGATTTATTGTCTCACCTTTAAAAATCTGTGGTGAAGTTGAAATCCGGGTGCATCATAATTTGATGGGGCATGCTAAGAGTTTAAATGATATAACCGAGGTTTTTTCTCATCAACAAGGTTTGGCGCAGTGCCGAAAATGGTTGGACGTGCATTTGCCCGATGTCATTAGAACGCCGGTTAACAGTAATGCCGAAGCCGCTCGTTTAGCGGCTGATAGTCAGTACAAAATGGCTATTGCTGGTGAAGTGGCTGCGGATCTGTATAAGCTGAATGTTCTAAAAAGCAATATAGAAGACAGCCATGATAATACCACCCGTTTTATTATTATTGGCCAACAAGAGCCAGTATCCACGGGGCTAGATAAAACTTCACTTCTGGTTTCAACAGGGAATCGAGCCGGTACCTTACATCAAATTCTTGAGCCTTTTGCACACTATGGGATAAGCTTGTCTTATATAGAATCGCGACCTTCAAAACAGGGCTTGTGGGACTATGTTTTCTTTATTGATATTAAAGGCCATAAAGATGATAGTGATGTAAAAAATGCGCTGAAACAGTTAAAGAAGAATGTTAATTTTTTAAATATACTGGGCTCTTATCCAAAAGCAGTGATCTGATGCAATCAATTTTTAAACTTGCCGTTTCAGGCGTACAACAGTTGATACCTTATACTCCAGGAAAATCCATTGAAGAGTTAGAGCGGGAATTGGGTTTAAGTCATATCGTAAAATTGGCTTCCAATGAAAACCCTTTAGGGCCTGGTACAAAAGTACAGCAGGCCATTCAAAATACAGTGGCTGAATTATCGCGCTATCCTGATGGTAATGGTTTTGCTTTAAAACAAGCGCTGGCTGAAAAGCATCAGTTGGCTAGCTCACAAATCACACTAGGTAATGGCTCTAATGAAATTTTAGAATTAGTGGCTCGTACTTTTTTAACGCCAGCACATGAGGTGGTTTTCTCACAACATGCTTTTGCAGTCTATCCTTTGGTAACTCAGGCTGTGGGCGCAACAGCCTGTGTTGTGAAGGCATTGGATTATGGTCATGATTTGAATGCTATGTTGAATAGCATTAATGACAAGACTCGACTGGTGTTTATTGCTAATCCCAATAATCCAACAGGCACTTTGTTAGCAGAAAAAGATCTGGAAGCATTTATTGCAGCTTTACCTGAATCAGTGATTTGTGTTTTGGATGAAGCCTATTATGAATTTGTTGCTGAAGACAAGCGAGCAAATTCCATTGTATGGCTTGAGAAATTTCCCAACTTAATAATAACGCGTACCTTTTCTAAAGCTTATGGTTTGGCTGGCTTGCGTGTGGGCTATAGTTTTTCATCGGCTGAAATGGCTGATTTATTAAATCGTGTCAGGCAGCCCTTTAATAATAATAGTATGGCATTGGCGGCGGCTGAAGCTGCGTTAACCGATGAGGAATATTTAATAAAAACTATTGCTTTGAATAAGCAGGGTATGCAGCAATTGACCCAGGCTTTTACCGGGCTGGGCTTGTCGTGGATTCCCTCGTCAGGTAATTTTGTCTCAGTAGATATGAGGCAAGCAGCAATGCCTATTTATGAAAGCTTATTAAAAAAAGGCGTTATTGTACGCCCGGTCGCCAATTATGAAATGCCTAATCATTTAAGAATAAGTATGGGTACCGAAGATGAGAATCTGTTTTTTATTACTGCCTTAAAGGGTGTTCTCAGTGAGTTGGGCTGATTGATGTTCAATAAAATTTGCATTATTGGAATTGGCTTAATTGGCGGTTCTATTGCCAGAGCTGCAAGAGAGCAGGGCTTAGCAAATAATATTGTTGCCTATGGTCGGCGAAGTGGAATTAATAATTTATCCAGAGCCAAAGAACTGGGTGTAATCGATGAATTTTATCTAGATATTGAAGCAGCGGTTAAAGATGCAGATTGTGTGATTATTTGTACTCCCGTGGGTGTTATGGAGCAAATGTTCAGAATGCTTAAACCTTTCTGGAATGAACACACCCTATACAGCGATGCAGGTAGTACCAAAGGCAGTGTCTTAGATTCGGCTAGAGCCGTTTTTTCTGAGGTTCCCGCTAATTTTATAGCTGCACATCCGATTGCAGGGGCAGAAAAAAGTGGTGTAGAAGCTGCAAAAGCTGATCTATTTACTAATAAGCGCGTTATTGTTACGCCTGTTCAGTCTTCATCTGCCAATGCTTTAACTAAAATTACCGCGTTTTGGACAAAAATAGGTGCTCAGGTCTCTGCAATGGATGTGCAACATCATGATGCGGTGTTAGCTGCAACTAGTCATTTACCCCATATTCTTGCCTTTGCTTTGGTGGATTTATTAGGTAAAAAAGATGAGACGGTAGAAATCTTTAAATACGCAGCCGGTGGCTTTAAAGATTTCACCCGTATTGCCTCCAGTGACCCGACCATGTGGCTGGATATTTGTATGGCAAATAAACAAGAGCTTATTCCCCTGATCCAACAATTACAATTTAAACTGGCAGAGATGGAGCAGATGCTGAGCAATAATCAACGCCAGCAAATTCATCAATCTTTTAGCTATGCCAATCAAGCCAGGCAGCGTTTTCTTAAGCAATTTAATTATTCTATGTCCCAAGCAATTACATTTACTATTCAACCCGGCGGTAGTCTACGTGGAGAAATTCGCGTACCCGGTGATAAATCAATGTCTCATCGTTCTATCATGCTGGGCTCTCTGGCAGAAGGGGTGACTCATGTTACCGGTTTTTTAAATGCAGAAGATGCTTTAGCGACTTTACAGGCATTTCGTGCCATGGGTGTGACTATTGAAGGGCCGGAAAAAAATGAGGTGACCATACACGGGGTCGGTAAACACGGTTTACAAGAACCCAAAGAGCCTTTGTATTTAGGTAACTCGGGTACTTCCATGCGCTTGTTAAGTGGTTTGTTGGCAGGACAATCATTTAATACCGTGTTGACGGGTGATGAATCATTGTCCTCTCGACCCATGAAAAGAGTGACTGAACCATTAGCTAGTATGGGTGCAAACATTAAAACGCAAAATGATGGTACTGCCCCTTTGCATATTAGCGGAACAAATTCGTTAAAAGCAATCAATTACGATATGCCTATGGCCAGTGCCCAGGTTAAATCCTGTTTATTGTTAGCCGGTATGTATGCTGAAGGTGAAACAACGGTGACTGAGCCTGCTCCAACTCGGGATCATACCGAAAGGATGCTCAATGGTTTTGGCTATCCTGTACAGCGAGAGGCTAATAAAGCCCGGATTAATTCAAAAGGAAAATTAACTGCTTGTGATATTGATGTGCCCAGTGATATTTCATCTGCTGCTTTCTTTTTAGTCGGTGCTTCTATTGCAGAAAATTCAGATGTGACTTTAAAGCATGTCGGCATTAATCCAACACGTACCGGAGTTATTGATATTTTACGTTTAATGGGTGCTAACATTGAAGTATTAAATGAACGTACAGTCGGTGGAGAGCCGGTTGCTGATTTGCATGTAGTCTCCAGTGAGTTAAAAGGAATTGATATTCCAGAGGAACTTGTACCCTTAGCTATTGATGAGTTCCCCGTTTTATTTATAGCAGCGGCTTGTGCACAAGGACAAACTAAGTTGACGGGTGCCAAGGAGTTGAGAGTAAAAGAATGTGATCGTATTCAGGTAATGGCTGATGGTTTGAAAAGCTTGGGGGTCGATACAGAAGTTACTGAAGATGGCATGGTCATTCAGGGTAAAACAAGGGATTCCATTGGCGGTGGTGAAGTCATTTCTCATGGTGATCACCGTATAGCCATGTCTTTTTCTATTGCAGGATTAAGAGCAACAGCGCCTATAAAAGTTCATGATTGTGAAAATGTTAATACTTCATTTCCTGAATTTCGCGATTTAGCGAAACAGCTTGGGTTGAAATTGACATGAATATTCCTGTTTTAACTATTGACGGCCCAAGCGGAGCGGGCAAAGGAACAGTGAGTAGAGCAGTTGCCAAGCGTTTAGGCTGGGCTTATCTGGATAGTGGTTCAATCTATAGAGCCTTGGCTATTGCCACAAATAATCACAAGGTAGATATTAGTGATGTAGCTGCAGTGGTTAAAATAGCACAAGCTATGCGCTTAGAATTTGAATGCGGGGAAGAATTAATTGTAAAACTGGATGGGGTGGATATTACCCCGGAATTAGCAACTGAAACCACAGGAAACACTGCATCAATAATAGCAACATACCCTGATGTAAGGGCTGTCTTGCTACAAAAACAGCAAGACTTTAAAAAAGACCCGGGGCTGGTGGCTGATGGCAGAGATATGGGTACTGTTGTTTTTAAGAATGCGGAAAAAAAGGTCTATTTAACCGCTAGCGCGGAAGAAAGAGGGAAGAGGCGATATAAACAGTTGATAGAAAAAGGAATTAATGCTAACCTATTAGAGATAACTAAAGAGATTGAGTTTCGTGATCGCAGAGATCAGCAGCGAGCCACTGCCCCTTTAAAAAAGGCAGAAGATGCGCTTTATATAGATTCTTCTGAATTATCTGTAGAAGAGGTGATTCAGGAAGTGTTAGATTGGGTCTTGTCCTAGTCACTATCAATAGTTTTGTTGATGGCTAGATTAGCCCTCCCTTGATGGGGAGGGTTGGGTGAGGAGATAATAAAAAAGTCTCTTCTTCAAATTGCTTTTAAGCTCTTTTGTTATTCGAGCTTAAAAGAAAGAGGAGTAGAGAAATTATTTGATCCCTCTCACCCAAGCCTCTCCTTTGGAGAGGGCTAAATACGTCAAAATAACTTAGACGATGTACTAAAGGCCTGTTTTTGGTGACCATCATGTTTTTTTATAAAAATGTTGGTTTTAATTTTAACTTTAATGTAAGAACTTGTTGACCTCTTGATTAACAGTAACAGATTAAGTGGTTTTTAAACAAGTGCGGGAAAGAAAAGAATGAGCGAGAGCTTTGCTGAATTATTTGAAGAAAGTTTAGCCCGGGTAGAAATGCGACCTGGTGCTATGTTAATTGGTGTTGTAGTCGATATCGACAATGATTTTGTCACTGTCAGTGCACAGGCAAAATCAGAAGGTGTGATTCCAAAATGGCAATTTCTAAATGCAGACGGAGACTTGGAAGTCGAAGTAGGTGATGAAATTGAAGTAGCACTGGATTTATTTGAAGATGGCTTGGGGTCAACACTGCTTTCTCGTGATAAAGCCAAGAAAAACAGAGCCTGGGGTGAACTTGAAAAAGCTTTCGAGGGTGAAGAAACTATTGTAGGCCGTATTAACGGTAAAGTCCGTGGTGGTTTTACTGTTGCTGTCGGTGCCTTACGCGCCTTTTTACCAGGTTCACTGGTTGATGTTCGTCCGATTAGAGATACTACTTTTCTGGAAGGCCGTGACCTTGAATTTAAAGTTATCAAAATTGACCAAAAACGCAATAATGTTGTTTTATCTCGCCGCGCAGTAGTAGAAAAAGAGTACAGTGCAGAAAGAGAAGAGTTATTAAAAACTTTGGAAGATGGTGCAACAGTTAAAGGTATTGTCAAAAATCTTACTGATTACGGTGCATTTATTGACTTAGGTGGCGTGGATGGCTTGTTACACATTACTGATATGGCATGGCGTCGTGTGCGGCACCCTTCTGAATGTGTCGAGATCGGTCAGGAAATTGAAGTTAAAGTTCTTAAATTTGATAAAGAAAAAACCCGTGTTTCATTAGGTATGAAACAAATGGGTGAAGACCCCTGGAAAGCAATTGCTGAGCGTTATCCAGCAGCACCCCGTGTACATGGTAAAGTAAACAATTTAACTGATTACGGTTGTTTTGTTGAG
>CAZNGU010000063.1:0-7958 GCA_964572325.1 uncultured Methylomarinum sp. | reverse complement strand
GAAAACCTGCGGGCAAATTTTCAAGAATAAAATCCGTTTTTTCTAATGGTACGGTGTCGAGCAAGTGAATATGTTTAGTATTTTCCTTATCCTGGCTTTTTTCCACTTCCACAAATTCAAGCGCATTGACAATTTGAATATCCGTAAAGACCACTTGTTTTAATACTTCTCCTGAAAAATTGTATACTTCCACTTTTAAAGGCAGAAAATATTCCTTATCTATCCAGATTTTCCGGGGATAACGGAATTCATCCAATGGATTTATAAAAATAATTCGGGCAAAACGCATTGCGACAGATTCTTCCGTACCCAAGGAATATTGGTAAACCGTATTGAGTGCAGAAAAATCACTCGGTAAATCAATGATAAATGACTTACTAACCGGACGGTGGTTAACAATAATCTCTTTTGATTTGTCGAAAATACAACTGACCTTACCGCCATCCCTAATAATTTCGCGCATAGGTGAATTTAGAGAAAGTAATCTTTCTTGCTCTAAACCCTGATGGGCTGAATGTAAATACCGCATGGTATCAAGACGAGCATTTTTAAAAAAAGCCACAGTTCCTTGGTAATTGAGCGTATTCATTGCCTGGCTCATTTTTTCTAGCCATTGCTCTGCATTGATTTCGGGTTCATCAGCTAACAACCCAAAAGCAGGTAGAAAAAAAACAACAACAAGCAATAAACGAAACATCTTAATCATTTCTGGGAAAAATTGGCAACCTGCGCCAGGGGTTGATAATTTAAAGAGCCATGTAAATATAAATCATCAGTATGTGCTTGCAGATAGGCCTTAAAGCGTTCGTGCTGTATATTACGCGACACAGATGCTGTTTTAACAGGAGCTTCTATGGCCTTGTTCTGGGCAATTATTTGCGGTGCTTGCATATCCGGCACATTGGTATATCTTGAAACGCTTACTGCAATAATGGCTACAGATGCAGCCAATGCCAGCGATGTCTTTGGCCAAAAACCGAAGCTTCTTTTTTTAACCGCTTGCTGGGGTAGAAAATGATGCGGCTGCTGATTAATTGCCTGACTAATATTGTCTACAAAATTATCATTGGCTATTAAAACATCTTCGACTTTAAGTAAATGACGAATGGTTTGATAACGATTCATTTTGTTTTTTAACTGGGGTTGTTGTTTTATCTTTAACAACAAACTATCTAGCTCTGTATGATGCAATTCATCATCCAGAAACTGTGATATTTTTTGGTGGACTTCTTTCATTAATAACGACCTCTAACCAAGCAAGGGATTTAATTTTTCATCAATAGCTTCACGCGCTCTAAAAATACGAGAACGTACAGTACCTACAGGACATTCCATTGCCTGCGCAATTTCTTCATAACTCATTCCTTCAAATTCTCTTAACATAATGGCAATTCTCATTTCTTCCGGTAATTTTTCTATTGCCGATTTTATTACTGTAATAATCTCATCATTCATCAGTAGATAATCGGGGGAATCCATCCCTTGTAACTGCGGCGCATTACCCACCTGCTCTGCATCCTGTATATCCAGATGATAATCCGAATGGCGTCTACTTCGAGAAACCAAATAATTTTTCGCCGTGTTGATTGCTATGCGATATAGCCAGGTATAAAAAGCACTATCTCCTCTAAAATTCCCCAATGCACGGTAGGCTTTAATAAATGCCTCCTGCGCTACATCCTGAGCTTCACTAGGATCTTTAATATAGCGATTGACCAATTGGATAATCCTGTGCTGGTATTTAATAACCAGCAAGTCAAAGGCACTTTTATCCCCTTGCTGTACTCTTCGTACCAGTTCCTTATCTAAAATTGCATTATTGCCAGATTGTTCTTTCACAGTTTTATTTTATGTTTGTGTGGACAGGATTAAACCCCATAAGTTCTAATAACACAAAAAAAATTACTTTCATGGTAGTATTTAAAGCCCTCATTAACTTCATTATTTCTGTATGACCGATAGACACAGCTATGATGTACTGGTCATTGGTAGTGGTGCTGCAGGGCTTAGTTTAGCACTGCGCCTTGCTGATCAATCTCAAATTCTGATGTTATCCAAAGCATCGTTATCATCCGGCAGCACATACCATGCACAAGGAGGTATTTCAGCGGTTCTTGCTGCTAACGACTCCATAGAATCGCATTTTCAAGACACTATCAATGCAGGCGCTGGCCTATGTGACCCGGATGCAGTCATGCTGACTGTTTCAAATGCCAAAAAAAACATTACATGGCTAAAAAACCAAGGCGTAAAGTTTACCTTGAAACAGTCAGAGGATGGCACAAAATCGCTTCATCTAAACCGCGAAGGCGGCCACTCTCACCGGCGTATCGTCCATACTGCTGACACCACAGGAAAAACAGTCTCGCAAACCCTGATTGATAATGCTCAGGCGCACCCCAACATCACTTTGCTTGAAAATCATAATGCAATTGATTTAATTGTTAATAACCAAGAAGGTTTAGAACCTCGTATTCAAGGTGCTTATCTGCTTGATACTGTTAGCAATACAGTAAAATCAATGACCGCCAAAATTGTTGTCTTAGCCACCGGGGGGGCTAGTAAAGTTTATCTCTATTCAACCAACCCTGATGTCTCAACCGGAGATGGCATCGCACTGGCATGGCGTGCTGGCTGCCGAATAAGCAATATGGAATTCATGCAATTCCATCCTACCTGTCTATATCATCCTCTGGAAAAGTCTTTTTTAATCAGCGAAGCTGTGCGAGGTGAAGGCGGAAAATTAGTTCTTGCAGATGGTACGCCCTTTATGCACAAATATCATCCTCAAAAAGAATTAGCACCCAGAGATATAGTCGCCAGAGCTATAGATAATGAAATTAAAAAACATGGAATTGATTGCGTATATCTTGATATTAGTCATCAGTCACCAGAATTTATTCAACACCATTTTCCTAATATTTATCAGCGTTGTTTATCCCTGGATCTTGATATTACTCAACAGCCCATACCTGTGGTTCCGGCTGCACACTATACCTGTGGAGGTGTAGTAACAAACCTCCAGGCACAAACAGATATAACCGGGCTTTATGCCATAGGTGAAGTTGCCTGTACTGGATTACATGGAGCTAATAGAATGGCAAGTAATTCCTTACTAGAATGCCTGGTTTTTGCAGAAATTGCTGCTGAGAATATATCCAGGCAACTGCCATCCCTTAGCTCTCCTAAACCTGCTCCAGCCTGGGATAATTCACTGGTTAGTGAATCTGATGAAGAAGTGGTGGTTGCTCATAACTGGGATGAACTACGCCAGTTTATGTGGGACTATGTCGGTATAGTTCGAACTAATAAGCGCTTGAGTCGAGCCATGCATCGACTGGAAATACTGAAACAGGAAATTGCAGAATATTATGCAAACTTTTATGTAACCAGTGACTTATTAGAACTTAGAAACCTGGTTATTGTCGCTGAATTGATTATTCGTTGCGCCCAACAACGCAAAGAAAGCAGGGGCTTGCACTATATCAGTGATTACCCGGAACCTGATAATAGTAAACCCCCGGAAAACACTATTTTGAGTCCTGTTAAAAACAAATAATCATGTTAGACTGCTCCTAAAGTATTTCAGATCGCCAAAGGTATTGTTACTTTTTATAATACGTGATTACTCAACTGAACTCTTTATTATTGTAGCGAATACTGCACCAGTTCTCCGTCAAAACAAGTATGATGAACGACTAAGAGAGATGGAAAAAAATAATCATCCAATTTTGCTAGTCTTTTTGTCCTCCTTACGGGGAGTAACAACGGGTGTGGTTCCAATATAATGTCTTCTGTAAAAAGGCTTATAAATATTAAGTTATGACCATTAGTGTAGGATGTGCTGAGGAACAAAGCGCATCTTATCAACACCATTGATGCGCTTCCTCTCGTCAGCACATCCTACATTATTTTAAAGCCACACCCGTAAGGCGGATAAAAATCCTGCCCAACATCTGGACAATTTTTTCTTTCCAGCTCCCTAATTTAGTTTTTTTCATAAAAACAGTTAGCTAGCTCTCATATTACATAATTAAGCAATCAATTGTCCATGATATGGATTACACTCTTCAATAATTTTGTACTACTCTGAGTAATAATAAATGGGTATAAAAACTAAAATCCTGATCATTGATAGTGATGCTTCCAGTATCAAAGAACTAGATAATATTTTAAAAAATGATTACCAGAATAGTTTTGCATCATGTGGAGAAGAAGCATTAAAACTATTAAATATTGATTCAGAATTTGGTCTTATTTTGCTTAATCTTATACTGCCTGATATGAACGGCTATGAGACATACAAAAAACTCAATAAAATAAAAGAAATAAAAGAAATCCCCATTATTTTTATCAGCTCCTCAAGCCATGAAATAGATGAGGAAAAAGGAACAAAACTAGGTGCTGTTGACTACATCTACAAACCATTTAATCATTTGACACTGCTTGCTCGAATAAAAAAACATATTCAGTTAGCAAAGCAACAGCGTATCCTGGAAGAAACGGTTCGACAGCGAACGAAAGAACTGGTTAATACCCAGAAAAAACTGCGTCAAGCAATCAATAATCTACAGACTTTTGAAGTAACACCCGGGGTTTTTTGGCTACAAATTCCGGAAGCTGGACTAAATATTCTTTGTGGCAGTCCCGGCGATATTATGAAACACTTAATTCGCAAAGGGTTTGTAAAAACCATTAGGAAAAATGGCTTTAATTATGAATCAGGGCCTAACGCCATCCTCTTGTCCGATCAACTGATCCAAAATGGAATCTTTGTTAATCTAGCCGAGTTTCCAGTGCTGCACATGCTTTATCAACAGGGCATGATTATACCTGGCCATCCCAATAATACTGGAAACAAACCCTTACTGATCGGCTCGCCAGAACAAGTTCAAGCACAAATGGAGTATATTCACCGAGGAAACTATGGTCTAACCTTTGAAGAAGCCAGTGATTGTGATATTGATAAAACAACGCTAGAAAATATTTTTAAGATAAAATTAAAGTTTGCATTTGGCAAAATACATCCTCCCTCTCATTTTCTGGATACACTGGAAATTAGTGGCGAGAATAACAAACAAATCCCCGTTCGAAATGGCGTTACAGTTTCCCGTATAGGCTTCAACCACTTTCGTTTTCATTATTTAAACGAAAGCACAGAGATTAATTTAAATTTACCTCCCAAAACTCTCTACGAAAATGCCTATACACTTGGTCAACATCATGTTGATCAGTATTATTTTGCAGTCATTCATTCTGGCGAGGGCAATGGCTGGGATGAAAACCGCCCAAGTATGGCCAGTGTCATCATGTTTCAGGGCAAAGTTTTTCTCATAGATGCCGGCCCTGGAATAGCACAGACATTAATGTCTCTAGGCATTGACATCAGTGAGGTAGAGGGTATTTTCCACACTCATGCCCATGACGATCATTTTGCTGGATTACCGGCTCTGGTAAGGTCAGATCGGCGGCTAAAATATTATGCCACCCCTCTGGTCAGAAAATCAGTCATGAAAAAGTTTTCTGCTTTAATGTCTATTAAAGAAGAATTGTTTTCTAATTTTTTTGAAATTCATGATCTGACCTTTGATGAATGGAATAATTGCAATGGTCTTGAAGTTAAACCGTTATTCTCCCCCCACCCGGTAGAAAATAATATTCTATTATTCCGAGCTCTGGATAATCTAAACTTTAAAACATACGCCCATTGGGCTGATATTACATCATTTTCGATATTAGATAGTATGGAAGGTGATGGCGTAGACGATGTGCCACTTTCATTCATCAATAAAATAAAAGCGGATTATTTAAGTTATGCCGATCTAAAAAAACTGGACATTGGCGGCGCTCCTATTCATGGTGATGCAAGCGACTTTTGCAACGACCATTCAAAAAACCTGATGCTTGCTCATATTAACCGAAAACTGTCCATTCAGGAGATGGAAATTGGTTCAGAAAGTTCTTTTGGTGCTGTCGATATTTTAATCAAGGATACCAAAGATTATCTACGGCAACGAGCGTTTTATTGTCTGCGTAATTTTTTCCCCATGGTTACTAATGAACAGCTCCAGATTCTACTCAACAGCCCTATCGTCAAGCTAAATGCCGGAAAAATAATTTTCCGTCAAGACGAAGCCCCTGAATGTATAGGCATGGTTTTATCAGGGACTGTAGCGTACCTTGATTCTACTACCAATATTAATAATCAGCTTGTTTTAGGATCATTAATAGGTATTGAATCATTATTTAGGAATAACACCGAGAATTATACTTATCGCACCGTATCCTATTCTCAAGTCATGTTATTTCCAATCCCATTAATACAATCATTTCTTAAGCAAAATAATTTATTAGAAGACATTCAGTTTTTAACTATTCAAGTAGCATTTCTACGTAGAACATGGCTATTTGGCGAACAAACCAGTTCAGCAACATTGGCAAAAATTGCACGTTCAATGCGTGTTTTATCGTTTGCAGATGAACAAATAATTACGCTGGAAAACCAGCTTGCTCTACTGCTAATTAAAGAGGGAAGCGTACAAGTTAAAAACAAAAAGAATATCTGTTTAGAAGAAATTGGAGTAGGTAGTTTTTTTGGTGAGATACCTCATCTTGCGAACACCGAAAACACCCAAAAATACACTGCCATAGGTGATGTTCAGTTATACCAGCTGGATCTGAATGTATTACTTGAAATACCTATTGTACATTGGAAATTGCTGGAAATTTGCGAAAAGAGACAACAATTATGGAGCTCATAAATTTATCACCCATATTCTATTAAGGGAGCTGGAGACAAACATGAATTCACTGCTTAATATTGGTTTTATCTAATGACACTACTTTAAAGCGACACAGATTATCGCCTTTGGCCATACAACAAACATGTTCAATTTTATTATCCAGTAAAGAAGACAACAATGATAAATCAAGTTGACAGATGTCATCATTTTTCTGGGCTAATTTGTGGAAAACACAATTATAGGCATCTATCATTGGAGCTTGTCCTGACTCCCCTTCAAATAATTCAGCTTCATAGCCTAATTCCTGCATAATGCTAACCGTCATTTCCACTTTTTCATTGATTGGCTTATTTCTTAAAAACTCTTTTTTTGTTTCTGAAAGCGAAACTCCAAGCTCTTGCAGGTATTCAAGTAATTGATCCGAACCCAGTTTATTCTTAATCAAACCAATTAGCATTTCGGCAAAAAGGCTGTAATGTTTCGGTGAAAGATCAAAACCCTTTTCAGTTAATACAAAAGTTGCTCCAGGGCGACCTTTGGTTTTTATATGAGAATGTTTCTCAATATAACCCCCTTTCTCTAGTGAAACAATATGTTGATGAGTTGCATTTCTGGAAATATCTAAACCTTTAGAAAATTGCTCAATCGTCATTCCTTTTTTCTCTCTCAGTAAAAAATTTAATATTTTTTGCTGTTTGTCACTGAAACCAGTAATTGCCATTAAAGCCTCTTTTAAATCATTTTTATTTTTTAATTATAGCTTATCAGAATTAAATATCTTTAGAATTATTTAAGTTGACAAAGTATTTCTCCAGGCGTAATCTCAATATTGGCAATCCCAAGTGTTACACTTAAATTTACTGTGTAATAAATTAAAACAATACTTATAGCAGGTAATCACCATGCGCTCTATTTTTTCTCTCAAAAAAACATCATGCTTTATCACTTTTCTAGCACTCAGCTTTTCAGTAACTAGTGTTAATGCCAGAGTAATTCCTTACAAAGGATCTACAGAAGGAGTTGCTGCTGCCGCTCCTGCTAGCATAAAATCCTCAAAAGAAGATCCTGCTATTAGCAGAACAAGGGAGCAAGTCAAAATGCTTGATGACCTATATAAAACAGCTGTAGTTCTTATCACTGAGCATTATGTAACAGATCCTTCCATACTCTCTGCCGCATCGGCTGCAAAAGCATTATTTGATGCCATGCAAAAGA
>CAZNGU010000062.1:0-8120 GCA_964572325.1 uncultured Methylomarinum sp. | reverse complement strand
CTAAAGAAATATCAGAATTAATAAAAAACCAAATTCTGGAAAAAGCAAATATTGCCATTAGCGCACAGGCTAATCAGTCTAGAAAATCTATTTTATCGTTATTAGGAATACCGGTTAGATAAAATTTAATTGACTTGTATAAGCATATAAGTTTGGTAAGCAGCAAATGCAGCTAATGCCAGGAAGATCAGTCCACTTATTTTATGCAAAAGTGTCAATGGACATTTTTGCAATACCGTTCTTCCTGCCATCACGCCCAATGCCGAAGTCAGGATCAAGGCGCTGGTTGCTCCAATCCATACTGCAATAGGAAGTGCGGTACTACTCAAAGCGACAACTGCTAATTGCGTTTTATCACCAAATTCAGCCACAGTGATCAAAACAAAGGTGGTAAAAAAAAGGCCGTGTCCACTTTTCTCAACGACTTCCTCATCTTCGTCCTCATCAGTAGCACATAATGAATGAATGCCAAATGCGGCAAACAAAATAGCTACGATTGCAGAAATCATATAGTCCGGGAACCAGCTAGCAATAGCAGAACCAAAGATAACAGCCAGACTGTTCAAAAAGGCAAACGATGCAATGGCACCTAAAAGAACAGGGATGGCACGATGACGGGTAGCCAGCGTCATACAAACCAATTGACTTTTATCACCAATTTCAGCAGCAGCAATCAATAAAAAACTGGTGCTTGCGGTTGCAGAAACATCCATTAACTGCAATGAAGACAAATAGCTAAAAGTATTTTGCAAATAGAGTAATACGTTTTCCATTAATTTTTTGATAGCCTGTATTTATTACAAAAGAGCTGTAGATTACACGTCCGAACCATGAGAAAACAAGAGAAAACAAGAGAAAATAAGAGAAAAATCGTGATTAAGAAAATATATGTGAATAACTGTTTTCCAGAAAAATTAATTTCAAATCGTCATTTTCCTGTCATAAAAGCTGAATATGATGTTTTGTATGTTAAAAAATACTGACTATAAAAACACATTTTATTCGCAAAATGAAATTTTAAAACGCCTTATCTGGTTTAGAAATATGAGCGAATTTTACCGACGATCGATGGACTTTGCTGAATTCAGTGAGCACGAAATCAACGCATTCGAAACAGAAAAAAGTGCCTTTTTAAAGTCACACAATCTGGAAAACATTTTTTGACCCCACAACAACAATCCTAAATATCTAAAAACCAATCGCTTATGATAGTAACATCCCTCGTATCGTATAATAAAAAAGTGCCGCTAAAACGCCAGATGCAGGGACTGTGATAACCCATGCTGTAGCAATTTTGTATAAATGACTGCGCTTGACCAATTCATGTCGATATATTTTTTTAAGACTTTTACGTTTCTTTTTAGTTAAAATTTTCTCGGCTTTTATTTCTTTAAGTATTTGCTTTTTCCTTTTAATGGATGCTTTTTTAAACTCATATAGAATCTCAGCCCCTTTTTCCGCCGCATATTCTTTGATCAGCTCCTGTCTTTTGGCCTCGCCATTTTTTAAAAATTCACGTAAAAACCCCACCCCAAAAATAGCGCCAACAGCAGTATGAGTAGAACTAATAGGCAAGCCTAATTGACTGGCAATAATCACCGTGATTGAGGCAGCCAGAGCAATGCAAAAAGCTCGAATTTTATCCAGCTCGGTAATTTCAGTACCTACGGTACGAATCAATTTTGCCCCATAAAGTGCTAATCCGATTGAAATACCCAGTGCACCGATTAACATGACCCATAATGGGATCATTGCCTTTTTGCTAATTTCACCACTGGAAAGCGCATCATTAATAGCCGCTAAAGGCCCCACTGCATTTGCAACGTCATTGGCACCGTGGGCAAAACTTAATAATGCGGCTGCAAAAATCAAAGGAATGGTAAATAGATCATTGACACTGTTTTTAGAATTCTTCATCTTTTTAGCCACTTTAGCGATAATGGGATGAACAATAAAATAGACTGTAATAGCGCAAAACCCACCGATGCTACTGGCGGTTAAAATATCAATTTTCCAAATTTTCTTAAACCCTTTAAGAATAAGATAGGCAGAAAAAATACCTGCCATCAGGCCAATTAATAAAGGTACCATTTTTTTTGCAGCCGTAACCATATCTTCCTGATAAGTAATTGAACGTTTTATCAAGTAAAGAAACGATGCTGCGATAACACCGCCTAGGACTGGCGAAATAACCCAGCTAGCGGCAATTTTACCGAACACTGTCCAGTTAACAATATCAAATCCTCGCGCAGCCATACCCGCACCCAGAACACCGCCAACTATTGAATGTGTAGTAGATACCGGCGCATTGAAAGCTGTAGCAATATTCAGCCAGATCGCACCTGCCAATAAAGCAGCCATCATCAACCAGATAAATGTGTCCGTATCATTAATTAAAACCGGATCAATAATACCTTTTTTGATAGTACCGACTACATCCCCCCCTGCAATAAGGGCTCCTGCTGATTCAAAAATTATCGCAATGATAATTGCTCCAGTCATGGTCAGTGCTTTAGAACCAACACTTGGCCCTACATTGTTGGCCACATCATTGGCACCAATATTCAATGCCATATAGCCACCAATGACTGCTGCAATTGCCAAAAAAACGTGACCTGAAACAGGTGTTATCATTGTTTTTACATATATCAAAATGCTAACAATAAATAATAATGAAAGACAGAGCCTAATTGTTTTATTGTCTACAAAAAAACCAGGGTTCTGGATAACTCTAAAGTTACTTTTATTCATGCTTTGTTCCCTTATTCTATCTAAACGCAAGACAAGGCTCTCTATCAAATGGCATATAGCTATCACCATTGTCATAGCGTGAAACTAATGTACTACTGATATACTTAGAAAACCCTAACTGTTTCAGGTCAAACAGTCTGACTAAATCAAGCATCCAGTAAGGGACTTCTGCCACATCACATTTTAATTCTAAAACCACACTGGCATCACTATGGGTGTTATAGGCATAAATAGTTTCGTTATCATAATTAGTCATATCATAGCTGGAACAGACTTTATAATCGCTTTCTACACGATATTGCATATTGGTATCCATGGTAACCCGTGCATATTTGTCTACATTAGAAAAAAAAGCTCTTCTTTGATAAGTGGTTAATATTTTTGGTTCAATGGCATAGGACATTGCTAGTCGCAAAAACAATTCTTTATTGGCTATTTCCGCACTGGAATCGGATGCTGATGGTCTGTAGGCCGGATCCGTTAAAAAAGCCGGCCAATTCTGTTCATCAACTGTTGCGCGATATTTTTTTACCACGCCTGAAATACCCGTTCTATTCTTTATTTCCAAAAAATAAGGTGCTTTTTCACCATCACCATAAGCACGGGCTCGCATATTAAAACGTATAGCTTTACCTTCAATCCGCTGCCTAAGAAACTCATAGTTTGGCGTATCAAGATATAAACTGCTTATTTTGTAAAAATAGTCATTCTCTTCTTCTATTTCAGAATAATAGTCAAGTGAACAATAAACCTTAAGAAAATCGGTAATGGGCTCAACATATTCCCAAGGTATTAAATATTTCAGTTCATACCTTTCCAGTACAGGCGGTAATGTGTGAATTTCTGACATATTTTCAGTCTATCCTTGCTTGTGTTAATAAAGGTGTCCCATGCTGAACCCAGTTGCGCAGAGGTTGCTCTGTTATCTGACCTGACAGTGCCAAATAGCTAACAAATAAAATGAGTGCCTTATGATTAACATTATCTTTTTTCTGTTCATTATCGATAATTTGCTTACGCAAACTAGTGACTAAAAAAGGATTGTTTTTAGCATAATCTTTTTGTAAATGTTTTTTTCCTCGTTCAATTTGCTTTTCCAACATTTCCCAGTCTTCCGATAACCACGCTATTTTTCTATGTACCTCACTTAGGGACTGCCTGATTTTTGCTTCACTATTGTTCAACTGTGACTGCGCCATATAAAGATTATATTTATCTTTTGAATTATTGAAATTAGCACCTAAGGGAATATTAATACCCACCTGAAAAGCCATTGCGTCAGTGACACGATCACTGTATTCAAATTTAAGCAGATTGATGGCTAATTGCTGTTTTGCTTCTGTGAGTTCATTTTCTGATTGCGATAATTGCAACTCCATTTTCGCATCCAACACATCCGGTGACAATAACCCTTCTTGCTCGCTTGAAGAAACTAGCTGCTGAATTTCAGCCGCATTCAAAACCCAATCCATCTCAGAATTGCTTATCATTGTTTCTATATCTTCCAAGGATAAACCCAGCTCAGTTTGCATGATATTTAAACGACGCCGGGATAATTTAAGCAGACTGTGGTTTTGTTTTAAGGCGTCTTCAGTTTCCAGTAAATCTTCTGGATTAAATTGCTCACTACTAACCTGACTCTGTATTAATACACTTTCCTGCATTAATATTTCAAATGAGGCCAATGAATATCGCAAGCTATTATATTGTTGAAAATAATCAATGAGCTTCAAATAACGTTTTTGCAAAGAGGCATTTAATAACTTTTTATAGATAAGATCCTGCTGTTTCAAGCGAATATTGATGATATCTTTTTCTATCGCTCGCTGCCCCCAGGCTTTAGGTTTAAAACGCAGCTCATAGGACAAGGCATTTTTTTTAATATCAATATTACTAGCTGGCGAGCCACTGTTAAATCTGAATTGAGCATTCTCAATCCAGGAGCCTATGCTATTCATCTCAGTTGAATTTAAATGACCCGATGCCATTTCATTAAGTTCTGTTTGTGCCACCACTAAATAGTCATTATACGGGTTGCCCGCATCCGCATAAAATGGCAACCCTATCATCAATAGGGTCAATAATATTTTGGTTTTCATTAGCTACGAGGTGATATTGAATAAGGAAAGGTTAAATATTTAGACGGTAATTTTCTACCCGTATCAAACACCACCATAAATAGAGCTTGTTCTTGGCGATAGCTGATACCTTCCGCCTTTAATTCGGGGAACTGTTTAATATATTCGATAACGTTGTGCTTAAGTTGATAGCGCCATAACACACTCTTTTTTATTGAGGAACGAGAAACACTCAGTAAAAATAATTGATCATCAACCCTCTGCATATCCGACAACCGCATGGGTTCACCTGTTTCCGGATCAAGTAAGGCTATACTCTGCCAAATATCTGCTTGTGGAATTTTGCCCTCAAACATTGCCTTCACATCGTGTAATCTTATAATCAAGGTATTCTGGCTACCTGCATAAGGAGACTTAAAACCTAGGTAGAGATCATTATTTTTAACAAAATGAGACTCGATATCCATACTCTGCTCGTCAAGAGCCTGACTTAAGAATGAAACCAGTTTTATATCAGTTGTTGGAGCCTCTTTTATCGCCGCGAGTACTGCATATAGATCAATTTCTTGCTTCTGCGTTATCTGCTGTTGTTGATACTTAAAGTGTAATAATTTTTTTCGCTTAGATTTTAATTTGCCTTTTTTACTATGTGATAAAGAGCTTAAAATATAAAAATCATCACCTTCCATACTGATACTTTCAACATCATCAATTTTGTAATGCTTTCCCTCCTGGATAGTTAAGCCAGCTGTGATAATACCTTTTTCATTCATAATAAAAAGATTATCCTGACCTTTTATTTTCTCATCACTGAGTAGTAAATAATGTTTAGCTATCGGATTCCAGACAATACCAGAGGCTTCAATTTTATCCATTGATGTTATTGTGCCCTTTGCTTTTATTGCCTTTAATGAAGACCGCTTAGCAAAAAAATCTTCAGACGAAGCCTGAGCTTCATTAATAACAAGCCCTTTATTTCCCTGTGTTGGATTTTCCAGGAATACCAGAACCTTTTCCCCAAATAATAAAGCGTTATCAAGATTGTTTAATCGAACAATGACTTCACGCCCCCAGGCGGGAACTAGGGAATTTTTTTTAAGACGCTCGGGGTACTCAACAATTCTATTACCCAGGCTTTCAACGATACCTTCAAGTGGAGCATCATCTTTGTTCAGTGCAATGGAATTAACCCAAACTGTTTGCCCCACTTTCACATCATTTACAATATTTTCATTGATATAGCCTTTAATATAACGAGGTATACGACTATGAACACTCATAATCGCTTGAAAAGGCGAAACTAACTCACCTGCTTTAAAGTTTATACTGCCTATGCGTCCATTAAACTGAGCTTTCACTTTTAAACCGACACTTTGCCGTTGTAGTTCTTCTTTTCGAGTAAGTAACTCATTAATCTGCTCATCAATCGGCTTGCTTACTGCATTTAATTGTTGAGTTAAGCCATCAATTTCAGCCTGAATTGCCTGAACGGTAAAATGCCGCTTTCTTTTTAAATCATTCAGCTCAGTACTTCTAACGACTGGCTTTTTCCCATCATCCCCTGAAATACTATGGAGCATGTCATTATTTATTTTTAATCGGAGTTGAAGTGCGTGAATTTCATAATCCATATCCGCATTAACCGCCTGTTTTTTTGCATTTAAATTTGCAAGCTGGCTATTGATGTTATTTTCCGTTTCCTGTTTTTGTAATTGAAATTTTCTAATTTCCTGATTTATGCGGGATAAGTCAGAAACCAATTCATGCCGCTTCACTTCTAATATCACTTGTCCTTGTTCAACTTCTTTTCCCTCAACTACAAAAGACTGTACAACTTCAACAGGATATTGGAAATTAATCGTTTGCTCCCGTTCTCCAGCTATACCGAAAAAATGCAGTGATTTATCAGAGAATGAACTGGATAATGTAAAGACACCGATTAAAGCGATTACCCAAAATGCAGGTAGTAATAATTTTTGCATCATATCCTCCTTATATATCAACAGTAGATTCTTGCATCATCAAACTTAGCCCCTGCAAATCCTGAATCAACTTAAGTTCTGCCATAAAACCTTGATGCGACTTACCTTTCCTTAACTTGATGTGATAGGCATAATCCAATCGCTTTCCCTGCGCTATTTCACGAATAGTCACTAAAGCAAAGGATTTGCAGTAGTCCTGCATCAACTGATCTAACTTTTTGTGTTCCTTATTATCAAACTCAATATTAAAGCGTACCATGCCATCAAAATAGCTGTTTGGACCCAATGGTGAGTAATAAAGAATAATGGCAGCGATAGAAAAACCAAACGTTCCGACAACAGCCACTGGAAAAGCATAAGCACCACAAGAGATACCCGCAGCAAGAGCAGCGAACAAAAACAGCGTATCTCGCGGGTCTTTAAAATTGGTTCTAAAGCGGATAATAGACATGGCCGCCATAATACCTATACCACGAGATAAACTATCACCAACAGACTGAATAACCACGGCAGAAATAATAGAAATCAAGACGATGGATTGCACATAATTACGTGAATAAGATAAACCTCGAAAAGTTTTTTGATAGACAAACGCTAAAATAGTCGATAGCACAAAAGCCAGTAAAATGGTAAAAATCAGCGTAAAAATACTGGCATTCTCCGACGCTGTTTGAACTGTAATAGAATTGAACATGGTAAAAAATTAAATTTATTTTTAATGGTATGTGGGAAATATTACCACAATTTTTACTAATATGGAACTATTTCTTCCCTATCGAAATATCCAAAAAGATATGTCGTATATCCTAAATATCGAACAAAAGGTTCAACACAATAAAATAGAGTAAAGTTTTGTAACTACTACCTATGATTCTAAAATGCGTTGGCGGAACTTTTTAGTGTTCTTATTCAAATTTTGCTCTATCACCAAATAAAATTCTCTGTAATCTCTATTTCTGAACATTGTTATTGAACTTTTATTCTAAGATCCGAGATTAACGTAGGTTAGAGATACATTCTGAACGTGTCTCAATTGATCCGGATTTTTCTATACACAAGTGCTTAAGAGTGAGGATTTAATAAGTTTGGCAACGGGTAAAAAGGATTTTTATTCGCATTCAAGGCGTACAAATAGGCGCAACATACAGAGATGTATTAGTGTCGTTTGAATCAGGAGCTGATTGCGCCATAGCAAGCTACGCAACTATTTGTACAAAGCTTCCGCTCCTTACCTACAACCGCCATAGAAGGTGGAAGTGTAAATGGATTGCCTTCTGCGTTGCCATCCGTATAGGTAACGCAGAAGACG
>CAZNGU010000061.1:0-8170 GCA_964572325.1 uncultured Methylomarinum sp. | reverse complement strand
TTGAAGTGATTAGTGAAAATTATGACGGCGTACAAACAGCATCGGAATGGTTTAACAGCACTAACATAGGCGGTTATGGTGAAATGCATTACCAAAACCGTAGTGTTGAAGGTGGCGATCATAAAGAAGAAGTTGACTTTCATCGTTTTGTTTTATTCTTTGGCCACGAATTTACTGATAATTTACGTTTTTTCTCTGAATTGGAACTGGAACACGCCTTTGCAGCTGACGGACAAGAAGCAGGTGCAATCGAACTGGAACAAGGTTATATGGAATATGATTTTAACCAGAGTGCCAGCGCTAAAGCGGGACTCATTTTAGTTCCAGTCGGAATACTGAATGAAACACACGAGCCTACTACTTTTTATGGAGTTGAACGCAATGAGGTAGAAAAAAACATTATCCCAACCACATGGTCTGAAGCAGGTATTGCTGGAAATTATCGCTTTGAAAATGGTCTGAGTTTTGATGCGATGATCAGTAGTGGACTAGAGATAAATAGCTCAGGAAAAAAAGCTTTTAATCTCCGCAACGGTCGCGGCAAAGTCTCTGAACAAAAAGCGAATGATCCGATTATTGCATTTAGAGGAAAATACACCGGCATGCCCGGCCTGGAGCTAGCCGCTACCATACTTCATCAAACAGATTTAGGACAAAGTGATAATCCTAGTGGTAACCGTGTTGATGTCGGTTCGGGTACTTTATATGAAAGCCATGCAATATACAGCCATGCGATTGGCCCGGGTAGCTTTACCGGAAAAGCATTGTATAGCCGCTGGGAAATAGATATTGATTCCGATGCAGATGAAGCCGCAAGCTCACAATACGGCTGGTATCTTGAACCCAGTTATCGATTTCCGACGTCAATGGGAGACCTAGGTTTTTATGGACGTTTTTCACAACTAAGCTATTATAGCGGTTCAGAAAAAAACTTCGACATCTGGGAGACAGGCGCAAACTGGTGGATTCATGAAAATGTAGTACTAAAAGCCAATTATATTTACAAGGAAGATACGCTTAACAGTAACAGAGATGAACGCGGTTTTGATCTCGGCATTGGCTACCAGTTTTAACATTATATATTGAGGCACCTCTACAAAGGGAACAGTTTAAACTTGTAGAGCAAAACCAGCTCTACAAGATACTACTCTCATTAATTTCAAGAACAACAGAATGCAAAGAAAAATATTCTCAATTCTACTCTGCTGCTTCATTTCTTCTGCACTTGCTATTGAATACCAAAGTGCCGAAGATTTTTTGCAGCAAGCTTTCTCTAACAATCCGCCTAAAGCACAAATGTTATGGCTTAATAAAAAAAACCAGGCTATTGTGGCGGAAATTCTTCAGCATAAACCTGGCTTTTTACGCACACGTTACTGGCAAAAAGCGGAAAAATCAGTCTGGATTCTTAATGAAATTGGTAAAATAAAACCTATCACAACCGCCGTCATTATCAAAAACAAGAAAATTGAGCAAATAAAAGTGCTGGCTTTTAGAGAAAGCAGGGGATGGGAAGTAAAATATGATTTTTTTACCCGGCAGTTTAAACAAAATACTCTGGATAGCAATTTAAGGCTTAGTCTGCCAATTGATGGCATTTCGGGAGCCACGCTTTCAGTACGAGCACTCACCAAAACCGCTCGCCTTGCCTTATTTTTCGACAGCCTCATTGCTCATGAAAAATAGCTTCTGGCGGTTTATCTACAAACTACACCGCTATATTGGGCTTTTATCAGCCATTGTGCTTATTATGCTGGCTGTCACAGGCATTGCCTTGAATCATACAGACGATTTGCAATTAGACAGGCAAATGATTCAATCGTCTTCCATTATTGATTGGTATGGCATTAAACCCCCTGAAAACCCAATATCATTTCCCACCCAAAACCACTGGTTGACTCAGCTCAAACAAAAAATTTATTTTGATCAGGTTTTTGTTATTGAAAAACAGGAATCGTTATTAGGGGCGATTGAAACGAATCAATTTATTGTCGCCGCTTTTGATCATTCCTTATTACTTTTAAGCCACACGGGTGAATTGATTGAACAAATGCCATTTGACTCCATAGAAAGCATTGGTTTAAACCAGCAACAAGCTGTCATTATAAAAACAACTAAAACCTATAGCATAAGTGATGACGGCCTGCTCTCCTGGCAAGCATATAAACCAGAACAAGTAATATGGTCTTCAACCAAAATCCCACCTAAAAATATTTTAAAAGTAGTACAACATAATTTTCTAGGCTCTATTTTACCTATGGAACGGGTTTTACTGGATATTCACAGCGGCCGTTTTTTTGGTCGTGCAGGTGTGATTATTGTAGATATTAGTGGAATATTTTTAATCATTTTAGCATTTAGTGGCTGTACTATTTGGCTAAAGCATAAGTTCAGATCGTTACACCACCCTTTACGGTCTTTTAAGAAGCGTCAGTAGCTTTGAGTAAGAAGACCCCCCGTACTTGTTTAAGTCCATTCAAAATAAACTAAACGGGGTAGTCCTTTAGCTCCTCTTGACACAGCATGTTGTATTTTAGTATTTGACCAAAAACACTTGAAGAGCAATCCATATACGGCATCCAGAAGATTTAACTAGCTTTTAAAAAACAATATATTGTGGTAAGAGGTTCTAAGGGACTACCCCGTTAAAAGAATATTAATCGTTCCAAAAGTTCTTGCATTCTATTTCCCCCTCATCCCTGCCTTCTCCCTTTGGAGAAGGAGATAATATGCGAAAACTTTTGGAACGCTTAATAACTAGCGCCAATCCTTGCTTCACAAAATCAAAGCCTATAAGCAGCCCCATAAAAATGCGTAATTCGCTAACACCTTCACCGACAGGGGCTATATCACCAAAATGGCCATTTGCTAAACGGACAATACGTGCTTGAATACAAGCTTTTGCCCTCTTATCTCTTAGATCATTAAACCAACGGGCAAATACATCTGTTTTTTGAACTTCCACCATTATGTTACCTATAATTCACAGCTTAAAATATGTCAACTTCAGTTCACAACTATTGCTCCTTCTTACGACCTGAATACTACTAAACTTTATTGTAAGACTTTATGCTATGGCGTATGTTAGCGGATAATTAATCTGAGCCGAGACATACTATAAAGCTCTCCCAGGGGAAAGGAATCAAAAATTATTGGCTAAAAAAATAATGTAAAGAAAATGGACACATTCATTATTTTGTAAGCATTTGCTTTCAAAAGAGATTAAAGCATAAAAGGCTAGAGCCTGCATGAAACCGTAATTACTTTTAAAAAAAATCTATTTTCTTCACTCTGCCGTCATTGTGTCAGCTAATTTTACAACCAATAAAAACATCAGTGGCTTTCTTACCCCCCCCTTATCTAAAGTAATTTAAAACAATAGCTTAAATAACGACATATATTTTGGCCTGTTTATTGCATAATAACATTCTAGCTCTATCCTTAACTCAATTGAACTTTCAGATAACTTTGTCTAATTAGTTCATGTTTAAATGCGCATAGTGCTAAAAAACACCTATATAAAAAAATATATATACTTATAAAAACACAGGAGTTTTATTATGGAAATAGATATACCTAAAAAGTTAGGCTTTCAGTCAATACTGCCGATTTTTTGTTCCGGCTTATTAGCACTGGGGCTCACGCTACAAACCTCTGAAGCCCAGGAGTTTTCAGACACCACCCCCCCCCAGTTAGTTAATTTTTCAATTGGCCAAACTAATATTGATGTAACATCTGCTCAGTTTGCTAGTACAGACGAAGGCGTAAATCTTGGCTTTAACATACAATTTACAGATGATTTATCTGGTTTTAGTTCAGCATCCCTTTCTTTTGAAGGCCCGACTTCTGGGCAAACTGTTGATGGCTTTTCAGTTTCTACAACAGGTGACTCATTTGCTGGAACCTCAGAAGGTACCATCTTTTTTCCACAATTTATTGAAAATGGCACCTGGACAATCCGTTTTTTTACTCTTCGTGACCGAGCAGGAAATCAAGTTAGTTTTGATGCAGAAACGCTTAATGGTCTGGGTTTTTCTACCACTGTAGAAGTTGCATCTGATGAAGACCTAGATCCTCCTGTTATTAATTCCATTACCTTTTCCACCACCGAAGTAGATGTTTCTGATGCGCCACAAGATGTCGTGATTGATCTGGACATTTCAGACGACCCTGCCGGTGTTGTTTTAGAATTCTTTGTTTTAAGACTTACCAGCCCCACATTTTCCCAAACAATATATGTTGGAGGTAGGGATTTTACTTTAATTTCAGGTGATGAAAACAATGGGGTATGGCAAGCCACGGTATCAATCCCTCAACATTCGGAAGCTGGAGACTGGACAGTAGAAAATTCCTTTGACGGTATTAAAGACAGAGCCGGTAATATTTTTGCAGGCCCAATTGGTGCTGGATTTGATTTTTCTGGAGAACCAACGGCAGGATTAGCAAATATCATACATATCACATCAGCAACGCCCGATACCACCCCACCCGTGCTTGTAGACTTTAATTTTACACCTAAAGCCATCAATACTTCGGAAGGCCCGGTTACCATCTCCGCAACCCTAACACTGCAAGACGATTTGTCAGGTGTCAGTTTTGAGCCAGATACTTCAAGCAGCAGTTTTGTATTAGGTGCGGGTTTTAGAAGTCCATCAGCGGGACAACGTGCTTCTCAACGTACTTTTGGTGGAAATACCTTAACATCAGGTACTAATCTGGATGGAACATGGGAAGCTCCGCTGACTATCCGTCAATTCAGTGAAGCAGGCACCTGGAATTTATCCCGCCTTCGTTTTAAAGACACAACAAATAACGTAGTATCACTTAGAACTACTGATTTTGCAGCCCTGGGCATTCCTACTGAACTAGTCGTCATCCGCCCCTCGCTGGATGCTGACGGGACTATTGGAGCGGCCGGCGGCACAGTTACTGATGCAACATTTGGAGACCGTGCTGAATTAAGCGTTCCGGCAGGTTTACTGGCTAATGATACGGCTATTTCAATTGATGTGTTTCAAGACCCCATCGATGTCCCCATGCCTACAGGCTTTAGTGCAGATGGCACTCGCTTTGTTAATGTTAATTTCACCCCAGAGCCCAATTTCCCCGTAGCAGTACCAGGCATTACTATTACTCTGCCTTTAGTAGATGCCCGTGTACCTGGCAGCAGCTTAGCCTTGTTTAAAATTGACACAGTAACGGCCACCTTAGTGCCTTCTATCAGCGTTTTTGGTGGACAAGTGATCGGAACGGTTAATGCAGATGGCTTAAGCGCAACATTTCCAGGAGTTGCAGGGTTCTCGACTGTTATTGGCCTGCCTGAAATTATAATAGGTGATCTTAATGGCGATAGCTGTGTAGATAGAGCTGATTTTACCCTTCTGAGAGCCATATATCGTAATGGCAATGCAGACTTAGCCAATGACCTTAATGGTGATGGTGTTGTCAATATAGCTGACCTTAGAACACTGATAAGAAACTTCACCAACCCAAGAGGGGCGTCTTGTGATCAGCCTGCTCCTTAAACAAACACACGTTTTTTTAAAAAAACATAATAAATTAAATAAGAGGTAATAATGAAAATTCGTATTTTAATATTTTGTCTGACGATACTCAGCCTGCCTATGCAGGCAATTGCTGCTACATTGTCATTTAATACCGGCTCTGGCAATGTTGATGAAGGCAATAGCATTGCCGTTGACATTGTGGTGGGGGATTTAGGTAGTTTTACTGCTGACTCATTATCAGCGTTTGCATTTGACGTGTCTTATGATGCTTCAATCCTGGGCTTTAGCAGTGTGTCATATGGCGCATTACTAGGTGATCCAAATAATTTTTCCGATACAGATATTGTTACCACACCATCATCGGGTGTATTGAACTTGTTTGAATTTTCCTTTCTTCTCGATACCGAGCTGGATGCCTTACAACCCTCCAGCTTTACCTTAGCCACTGTCGTGTTTAATGGGCTTTTAGCAGGAAACAGTGCTTTGTCATTTGGGGGTGCAGATTTATCTGATGCTTTAGGCTTTAGCTTAGCAACAACCACGACTTCTGGAGATATTACGGTAAATAGCGTGAATACCACGCCGCCAACAAATGCAGTTGACGAGCCTCCGGTACTATTTCTTGTTTTAATCAGCCTATTTGGTTTGACTTATTTAAGAAGAAAAAACCATACCTCTTTTATCGCATAATATTGCGCTATCCATTAACTAAAACAGCATCGCATTGGAGCATAGCTTTAATGCGATGTTATTGGTTTTATTAATCGTTCCAAAAGTTCTTGCATTCTATTTCCCCTCATCCCTGCCTTCTCCCTTTGGAGAAGGAGATAATATGCGAAAACTTTTGGAACGCTTAATAACTAGCGCCAATCCTTGCTTCACAAAATCAAAGCCTATAAGCAGCCCCATAAAAATGCGTAATTCGCTAACACCTTCACCGACAGGGGCTATATCACCAAAATGGCCATTTGCTAAACGGACAATACGTGCTTGAATACAAGCTTTTGCCCTCTTATCTCTTAGATCATTAAACCAACGGGCAAATACATCTGTTTTTTGAACTTCCACCATTATGTTACCTATAATTCACAGCTTAAAATATGTCAACTTCAGTTCACAACTATTGCTCCTTCTTACGACCTGAATACTACTAAACTTTATTGTAAGACTTTATGCTATGGCGTATGTTAGCGGATAATTAATCTGAGCCGAGACATACTATAAAGCTCTCCCAGGGGAAAGGAATCAAAAATTATTGGCTAAAAAAATAATGTAAAGAAAATGGACACATTCATTATTTTGTAAGCATTTGCTTTCAAAAGAGATTAAAGCATAAAAGGCTAGAGCCTGCATGAAACCGTAATTACTTTTAAAAAAAATCTATTTTCTTCACTCTGCCGTCATTGTGTCAGCTAATTTTACAACCAATAAAAACATCAGTGGCTTTCTTACCCCCCCCTTATCTAAAGTAATTTAAAACAATAGCTTAAATAACGACATATATTTTGGCCTGTTTATTGCATAATAACATTCTAGCTCTATCCTTAACTCAATTGAACTTTCAGATAACTTTGTCTAATTAGTTCATGTTTAAATGCGCATAGTGCTAAAAAACACCTATATAAAAAAATATATATACTTATAAAAACACAGGAGTTTTATTATGGAAATAGATATACCTAAAAAGTTAGGCTTTCAGTCAATACTGCCGATTTTTTGTTCCGGCTTATTAGCACTGGGGCTCACGCTACAAACCTCTGAAGCCCAGGAGTTTTCAGACACCACCCCCCCCCAGTTAGTTAATTTTTCAATTGGCCAAACTAATATTGATGTAACATCTGCTCAGTTTGCTAGTACAGACGAAGGCGTAAATCTTGGCTTTAACATACAATTTACAGATGATTTATCTGGTTTTAGTTCAGCATCCCTTTCTTTTGAAGGCCCGACTTCTGGGCAAACTGTTGATGGCTTTTCAGTTTCTACAACAGGTGACTCATTTGCTGGAACCTCAGAAGGTACCATCTTTTTTCCACAATTTATTGAAAATGGCACCTGGACAATCCGTTTTTTTACTCTTCGTGACCGAGCAGGAAATCAAGTTAGTTTTGATGCAGAAACGCTTAATGGTCTGGGTTTTTCTACCACTGTAGAAGTTGCATCTGATGAAGACCTAGATCCTCCTGTTATTAATTCCATTACCTTTTCCACCACCGAAGTAGATGTTTCTGATGCGCCACAAGATGTCGTGATTGATCTGGACATTTCAGACGACCCTGCCGGTGTTGTTTTAGAATTCTTTGTTTTAAGACTTACCAGCCCCACATTTTCCCAAACAATATATGTTGGAGGTAGGGATTTTACTTTAATTTCAGGTGATGAAAACAATGGGGTATGGCAAGCCACGGTATCAATCCCTCAACATTCGGAAGCTGGAGACTGGACAGTAGAAAATTCCTTTGACGGTATTAAAGACAGAGCCGGTAATATTTTTGCAGGCCCAATTGGTGCTGGATTTGATTTTTCTGGAGAACCAACGGCAGGATTAGCAAATATCATACATATCACATCAGCAACGCCCGATACCACCCCACCCGTGCTTGTAGACTTTAATTTTACACCTAAAGCCATCAATACTTCGGAAGGCCCGGTTACCATCTCCGCAA
>CAZNGU010000060.1:0-8185 GCA_964572325.1 uncultured Methylomarinum sp. | reverse complement strand
GGACTAAAACAAATGTGAAAAAGAGAATATTTTAATTTCTCCCCACCCAACCCTCCCCATCAGGGGAGGGCTATTAAAGGCCACTCGTCAATACAACATTGACAGAGTACTAGTACAGCGAATGTGCTATTGTCAATTGAAGCTGGACGATGATCTAAAAGTATTTTTCAAGAAATAAGCCAAAAATCTTTACGGCGGAGAATATTGATTATCAAGTGTTTTGTCGATTTTAACAGCCAGGCTTTCAACTGTTTTAACCGTTAACTTTTCACTCGGCCCTTTTGCTTCAGAAATATAGTTACCAATTAATCTGGAATCACTGACCCTGATTAAATGCCCCATCAAATAGGCAAACAAAAAACTAGGTTTATGCAGCCTACCAACAAGCACATACTCCGCATTAAATTGTCTGGCTAAATTTGCCGCAATATTGTGATGATCAAATAAATAGCCTACGCCACTTTCGGCAAATTCCTGACTCTGAGGATCAATATGAATAATCACATACCCAGCATCAGCCAATTCTTTTTCCAGTAGAGGTTTAATGGACGCTGTTCTTTTTATTTCAGATGAAATACGCGGCAACAAGGTTAAATCTTTCAATTCAAAATCAAGAATTGCAATTCTGGTTTCGGCTGGGATGGGTGCACTGATAAAACAAAGAATAATTGAAGCCAGTACATATTTATTCCGCATGACTTTCTTAGCACCTGCTCAAGAACTACTCAGCAACCAGTTGTGACTGGTAACAATTGTGTATAGTCTGGCCTAGCCATATTATAAAAAGGCTAACTATTCCAAGCAGTCTGCCAATACCCGTATGCTTTACCTTATATTCCATTCTATTCTTGATACAATTGTTGCAATAAATCCTCTGTTAATAAGCCATCACTTTTCAGCTTACGGCTCCGCTGAAAACTTTGTATCGCTTTACGCGTTCTTTTACCCATAAGGCCATCCACTTTTCCTGGCTTAAAACCCAAATCAAGTAACTTCTGCTGCGCTTCTCTGACCTTTTCTTTAGTATAAATGCGCACTTGAATCCGTTCTTTTTCTACCTGCTTCACCATTTCGTCAGAAATATTCTTATTAATCGCCTGACTGGTCGCACGATTAATCTGTTGTGATATTTGGCTGCTGACATCTGGTGCAGCAATGGCTAATTGTGAATTAACAAGAATCAAAAAAAATAGCGACAAAGTACTCATATTGCGCTGAATAAAATATTTCATGGATATTCCCCTTTTTGTTATCCGGTTTCACTGCTATAAATTACTGCAGTGTATCATTCAATGTATTATTTCATTTGAACAATGTTATAGTTAAACTGGCTTGGCTTAAACTCAACTGAAATGATTAAAATTCGATTTATAAAGCAACTTGTTAGCAGTTTTATAGACTTACTTCCTATTATAGTCGTTGTTCTGGTATTTCAGCTTTTTATCATCAAACAGCCGATCCCAGATGTTGCCAATATGATATTTGGCATTTTATTAGTGGTTTTGGGGCTCAGCTTTTTTATCATCGGTTTAGAAAAAAGCCTGTTTCCCTTAGGCGAATCCATGGCTTTTGATTTTGCCCGTAAGGGCAGTTTGTTTTGGCTGCTGGTATTTGCATTTTCCTTAGGCTTTGGTACCACTGTAGCAGAACCCTCATTAATTGCTGTAGCTGATGAAGCAGCAAATATTGCTGCAGAAGGTGGCATGATCCAAAATACTGAAGATGCTAGGAATTCTTATGCATTAGGGCTTCGCTTAACCGTTGCCCTGTCCGTTGGTTTTGCCATATTCATTGGCGTTATTCGCATAATTAAAGGCTGGCCTTTACATTATTTAATTATTTCAGGTTACTGCGGTGTTATCGTCATGACTTTTTTGGCTCCGCCTGAAATTATTGGAATAGCCTATGATTCAGGTGGTGTCACCACATCAACCATTACTGTGCCTTTAGTTACCGCACTCGGTGTAGGACTGGCCTCCGCAATAAGGGGACGCAACCCAATGCTGGATGGTTTTGGTTTAATTGCCTTTGCTTCATTAACGCCGATGATATTTGTTATGGCCTATGGAATGATTTTATGATTGACTGGCTGCTATCTTTACCTTTTTGGCAAACATTACTTGATACAGTGCGGGATGTCATGCCTATTGCAGCTATTATTATTGGTTTTCAACTGCTGATTATCCGCAAACCAATACGTCATCCCAAGCAAATTTTTACTGGTTTTTTCTATGTCTTATTAGGCATCGCCTTGTTTTTAGAAGGGCTGGAAATGGCTCTTTTCCCTCTGGGTAAATTAATGGCAGAACAATTAACCACACCCGAATTTATTCAGTTTGATACTACCTTAATTCATATTCCCTGGCATGCTTATTTTTGGGTTTATATTTTTGCAGCCAGCATTGGCTTTGCAACCACGCTGGCAGAGCCCTCATTAATAGCCGTTGCCATCAAAGCTCAGGAACTTTCTGGTGGTGCCATTCATGCATTAGGTTTGCGCCTGGCAGTATCTCTCGGTGTTTCATTTGGTATTGCCCTGGGCGCTTTTCGTATTGTGTCAGGTACTGATCTGTATTTATACATTATAACGGGCTATCTAATTGTTATTATTCAAACCCTGTTTGCCCCCAAAATGATTATTGGCCTGGCTTATGATTCTGGCGGAGTGACGACTTCAACCGTCACAGTCCCTTTAGTAACTGCCTTAGGGCTGGGACTGGCATCCAATGTACCCGGCCGAAACCCTATGCTTGATGGCTTTGGACTGATTGCCTTTGCCAGTTTATTTCCAATAATCGCTGTTTTAGCCTATGCCCAACTGGCTGAATGGTGGAACAAAATTAAAACCAAGAGGACTTTGTAATGCATTTCAAACTGATTATAGCCTTTGTAGAAGATGACAAAACCGATAGGGTTCTGGAAACTTCCCGTGAGTATGGAGCAACCGGTGCAACAGTAATAAACAATGCACGTGGCGAGGGGCTTGAGGCTTCAAAAACTTTTTTAGGGCTAACCCTGGAAACACAAAGAGATGTCTTGTTATTTTTAGTAGAGGAACATTTAAGTCGTGCCATTCTGGAAGCCATTTCTGCTGCTGGTGAGTTTGATTCCAGCCCTGGCACTGGTATTGCATTTCAGATTGATGTAGAAGATGCTATCGGTGTCATGCATCAGGTAGAAAAACTCACCCCGGTAGTAGAGGAAAAATTATGAGTGAAAAGAAAGTCATTAGAGTACGAGACATTATGAAAAAGAACTTTGCCAGTATTGATGGCATTGCCACCATCAGTGAAGCTTTAAATAAAATGAAAGCCAATAAAACCTCGGTATTGGTGGTTAATAAAAGGCATATGGATGATGAATATGGTCTGGTCACGGCAGGTGATATTGCACGCCATGTGCTAGCCAAAGATAAGGCGCCCGAGCGAGTTAATGTTTACGAAATTATGACAAAACCCGTCATATCGGTACATCCGGCAATGGATATTCGCTATTGCTCGCGCTTGTTTGCCCGATACGATCTGGTAAGAGCTCCTGTCCTGAATGACAGGGAAGTGATTGGAACAGTAAGTCCTAATGCACTGGTACTGGAAGGGCTTTATAAAAGCACATAAATACGCTAAAAATTACAAAAATGGGAGATACGCCTCATTGCATTGCAAAATGTAGCGTATCCCAAGAACTTATATTTAGGGAGCAAACATACCACCGCCGCCTTCTACTTCTGGTTCTGACTCCATAATAATTGCGTTAAGGCAATCCATAACACTCACTGTATAATTATTATGCGCTTCCAGCATTTCTTGAGGAGAACCAAATATTGTCCGTAATTCCTCAAAGGTTTTCTTTTTGTCTTCTGTAGTTTCCATCGACAGCATTTTGGTATAGTTTTTATAGGCCGTTAATCGCTCAGGGACAATGGGAATAGCCCCCGGCATTCCTTTTCCGGATAAGTCCATAACGCAATCCGTCATATGTTCCGGGTCAATATTATAATCCTTTAAATCCTGTTCTGATTTCATATCAGCCAAAACAGCTTTTCTATATTCCTCTTTTTCGGCACATGCGGTTAATAGTATGCTGCAAGTAATAATAAGTACTAATTTGTTCATGATGTTATTTGATGTTAAGAAAATGATATCTCGCTCATGGCCTGAGCAATCCACGTTGAAGCTTCCTGGTTGATTTGCTTGGCTTTTTTACCTTTGGTTTCTATTGCAGGACCAATCCTTACTTTAATAACCCCAGGGTATTTAAAAAAGCTATAGCGTGGCCAGTATTCCCCGGCATTATGAGCGATAGGAATAACAGGGTATCCTGATTTTTGCGCCAGTAAAGCACCACCAATACTGAACTCTTTATCTTCTCCGGGAGCGGCACGCGTACCCTCAGGAAAAACAACTACCACAAAACCTTCTTTTAGTCTTGCTATGCCTTGCTCAACAATCGTGCGTAAAGCAGCACGTTTTTTATCCCTGTCGATAGCAATAGGCTTTAATGTGGCTAAAACCCAGCCACCAATAGGCATCCAGTTTAGAGATCGCTTGAGTACCGCAGTTTGTTTGGGTAAAAACAAGCGTGTTGCCAATGTTTCCCAGGCTGATTGGTGTTTGCTCAATACAATATACGCTTGATCTTTGGGTAAATTTTCTAAGCCTTCAACTTCGTGGCTAAGCCCACAAAAAACCTTTGCTATCCATAATACAGAAGCAGCCCAGGCGATGGATAAATTATACCTCACCGAAAACGGCAAGAAAATTGTTAGCAGAATCACCGGCCCAAATGTAGGTACCGAAACCAGAATATACAAAAAGAACACAGTTGAGCCAAAATAGGCTCTAAAGTTATTTTTATGCGGTAATGAATGTTGCGGCGTCATAGAGATTTTCAAAAATAGGAAGTGTTATATCAGGGTTATTGTCTAAAGTCTTTTGACCTTTACCGGTTTTAACCAAAATGGGACGGGCACCGGCAGCTTTTGCCGCTTGTATATCTGCTAATTTATCACCAATAAAATAAATATTTTTTAGTCTTATATTTTTATCCCGCGCAAAATCAGTTAGCAAGCCCGGTTTAGGTTTACGACATTGACAATTATCTTCAGGCAAATGAGGGCAATAATAAATATTTTCAATTTTACCGCCTTTAGCCTGCGTTAATCGATGCATTTTATTGTGCATTTCAGTCAATATAGTTTCATTGTATAAGCCTCTAGCTAAACCTGACTGATTAGTTATAACTACCACTTTGTAATTTTTTTTATTAAACAAAGCAATCGCTTCAAGGCTTCCGGGAATAGGTATCCATTCCTCTGCGGATTTTATATATTCATCGGAATCATAATTAATAACCCCATCCCGATCCAGTAATACGTAGGCTTCGGACATTACTGTAATTTAGAAATATCAGCAATTTCAAGAAACTGTCTGGATAACATAGACAATAAGGCCAGGCGGCTAGCACGTAAGGCTAAATCATCGGTATTAACCATCACATGATCAAAAAATTCATCGACCACCTCTTTTAACTGAGCAAGCGCTGTTAAAGCTTGCTGATAATTTTTTTGTTGCAATAAAGGCTGAATTTCTTTTGCAGATTTGATAGCCGCCTCATGCAGTTGAATTTCTTGCGATTCAATTAAAGCATTGATTGTATCAGCGGGCTGGGTATCTGATTTTTTAAGTATATTAATAATACGTTTGTTAGCCGCTGCTAAACTAGCCGCTTCTGGTAATTGTCTGAAGGCTTTAACAGCTTGCAGACGTTGCATAAAATCCAGCGGTTTTTGTGGCTTAACTGAAATAACCGCTTCAAATTCATCAGCTGAATAGCCGCGATCCAGACAATACCCCTTCAAGCGATCAAAAACAAAATCAACCAGGCTTTGCATTATCTGGCGTTTATCAAATTCATGGGGATACTGATCTAATGCAAAGCGAATAAGTTCAACAATATCTATATCTAATTGATTTTCTATGATAATTCTAAGAGAACCCAGTGTCGCCCGCCTTAATGCATAAGGGTCTTTATCACCACTTGGAATCAGGCCAGCACTAAATATCCCTGTTAACGTATCTATCTTTTCGGCCAGCGAGAGAATTTGTCCCGTCACAGTTGCCGGTGTTGGACTGCCGGATTGCTTAGGAAAATACTGCTCCTCAATCGCAATTGCCACTTCTTCTGGTTCATTATCTGCCAATGCATAATAGCGTCCCATAATACCCTGTAAACTGGCAAACTCACTGACCATATTGGTCAAAAGATCAGTTTTTGCTAATTGTGCAGCTCTTTTTGCCAATACACCATCGACATTGAGCTGTTTAGCAATATAACTTGTTAGGTTTTCTACCCTTACGATTTTATCAGCAACCGAGCCTAATGTTTTCTGGAAAACAATAGACTGCAAATCAGGAATACGATCTTCCAGTGTTAGTTTTCTATCCTGCTTCCAGAAAAATTCCGCATCCGCAAGACGCGGCATAATAACTCGCTCATTTCCTTGTTGAATAGATTCCGGTCGACTACTTTCAATATTACTAAAGGTAATAAAATGGGGTAGCAATGCACCTTTTTTATCTTTTATGGGGAAATATTTTTGATTGGTTTGCATGGTAGTAATTAATACTTCTATGGGCAAATCCAAAATCGTGCATCAAAGTGACCCAGCACAGGCACGGGCCATTCATTTAAAGCGGCAATCTCTTCTAGCAAATCTGGCTCAATATGCGCCAACCCCCCCACGGTTTTAGCCGCAGCATTGGCTTTGTCTTTAATGATTTTTTGACGCTGAGCAAAGTCAGCAATCACCCGCCCTTGTTTTTCCAGTATTTCCAGATATTCTGCAGGACTATTGATAAGTAATTTCTGAGGCGCATGAAAGCGATGGCCTTGTGATTGATTGCCTGTTTTTAAGCCTAAAATTTCTGCATTAATCACTTTGTTGCCAAAAAGTAATACACACCAATGTACCGGCCGAACAAATTCCGTATCATAATTTCCCCAGCGCATTCTTTTGGCAATGGGTAAAGATGAAATGCTTTTTTGAATGATTTCCGGAATTAACTGTTCTGCGGCTAAACCTTTTACTTCCTGTTTAAAGGCCAGCCATTCACCTTTATCTGTTTTAAGCCGTCCCAGGTTTTCCACTGTAGTACCGCAACCTTTGGCAAAACCCAAAGCAGCTTTACTTGGCATACCCTCTTTAGCAAAGGCCGCTTGCACCGCCGGGCCTCTTTTTTCAATGGTTTTATCAGCCTGCGTATTGTTTAAATCTTTAATAATAATGGCTAAACGCCGGGGGGATGCATAGCTACGAGCTGTGCTATAAGCGAGCTGAGCCTCTTTTAAACCAGTTTCAACAGCCTTTAGCAAGGCATGGCTTAATGTTAATAAGGATTTTGGAGGCAGTTCTTCACAACCTAATTCAAATAATAAATCCTGCTTATTTGACATGCTCACGCTCCCTGCTTAATGGATAACATCGGAAAACCTAGGGATTCTCTGCGCTGGTAATAAGCCTCGGCTACCGATTTTGATAAATTGCGCACACGAAGAATATAACGTTGTCTTTCGGTGACTGAAATAGCGTGCCGCGCATCCAGCAAATTAAAAGTATGAGAAGCCTTTAAAACCATTTCGTAGGCCGGCAAAGATAAATTGGCTTCGATCAATTTTTGACACTCCTGCTCATAAGTATCAAAACAACTGAAAAGAAATTTAACATTGGCATGGTCAAAATTAAAGGCAGACATTTCCACTTCATTTTGATGAAAAACATCGCCATAAGTGACCGTACCTTGCAGTGTATGTGCCCAAACTAAATCATAAACACTTTCCACACCTTGAACATACATAGCGATACGTTCCAAACCATAAGTGAGCTCCCCACTCACCGGCTTGCACTCCAGCCCGCCCACCTGCTGAAAATAGGTGAATTGCGAAACTTCCATGCCATTAAGCCAGACTTCCCAGCCCAAGCCCCAAGCACCCAATGTAGGTGACTCCCAGTTATCTTCTACAAAGCGGACATCATGTTCCAGCAAATCCAGTCCTAAATGCCGTAGAGAATCCAGATAAAGATCCTGAATATTATCAGGAGAGGGTTTTAAAATAACCTGGTATTGATAATAATGCTGAAGTCGCATAGGGTTTTCACCATAGCGGCCATCGGTAGGTCTTCGGGAGG
>CAZNGU010000059.1:0-8207 GCA_964572325.1 uncultured Methylomarinum sp. | reverse complement strand
TTTAATAATTTTGTTTTTAATTGATCAAAGGCTTGTTGCAAATCACCTTCACCATCAAGCTGCATATTATTAACAATGAGCTGATAATCTCCCCGGGCTTCATACAAACTGACTTGAGCTGAAAGGATGACTTGTTTGCCATTTTCTGGTTTAAACTTTAAACGACGTTGTTGTGATTTAAACATGGCACAACGAATTTGAGCTTTTTGGTCTTTGAGCGAGAAATAAATATGCCCTGATGAAGGCTTGCTTAAATTAGATATTTCACCTTCAACCTGAATCAAAGAAAAATAGCTTGATAATAATTCTTTAGTAGCTCTGTTAAGCTCAGAAACAGTAAATCTATTGACTGTATAAGAAGACGTTTTTTTGTCAGGCATAAGTTATTTCTGAGTTTTCTTGAGTTCTCGTTCTATTTCTTGCATATACCGTAAGCAGGCAGATTCATTATTTTGCTTGAAATTAATGAACTCACAGCCTACTCGTTGATATTTTTTCAACTTATTCGGGTTTAGTGCAAGTAGGTTTCTAATAATAAAGGAAATATTGAGTGTTTCTGCTCCATCAAGAACCAGCTGGCAGTCAATAAACTCATCACCTATCGTAAGCGGTTTGGCTATTTTAAGGGTGTCGGTAAGAACAGAAAAACCCGTGGCACTGAGGTCAAAAAGTTTAAAGTCATGGGTTTCTATATTATGTTCATCTTCCGGATCTTGAACGATAAAAGTACAAAAGCTGTTTTTTGAAAAAGGGGAACGAGTACGATAATATTTTCGACGTTGTGCCCAATAGAGGCTATTAGGCAGTTTCATCAATAAAGTCGGTTGAGAGATGTCCCCTGCTTTTTTTAATCCTCTACCTTCAAAGCTTATTTCTATACCATCACATTCTGTTTTAAAAGTAACAATGCTTGAGCTGAGTAGTGCCTTATTTAGATATTCCTTTGGTCCACAATCGATTATCAGTGTTTGGTTTTTTTCATCAAAACCTAGAATAGCCGTTAAAAATGAATTGTTATTTCCAAAACCAGCTGAAATCAGACATTTTTTAGCTGCAATAGTTTTTAGGTGACTGAGGACTTGTTTGGGTCCCCTAATAAGATATTCAGAAGATTTTTCCATTGAAACAATTAAAATGGTCTATAGATTTGAACATTATAGATCAAATATTGATGCTTCCAGGTATTTATTAATGTGATGCCGATGTGGTTTTCATAACTGTAAATAATAGGCTATGGGTACAAAATATCTTTTAATAGAAGCTGTTCTCCTGATGCATCCAATGGTTGGTAAAAAGTATTTTCCTTATTAAATCCTGGAATAGAATCTCGCCCGTTACTTTCAAGTGCATTACTTATATAAGCAATACTTAGGCGATTAATATCTTGTGCAGGATGATAAGTTTTTAGGCTTTCATCAAAAGCATTCAATTCAACAATTAAATTGGCTTCTAATAGAGTAGAAAGTGTTTTTTGTACCACCGAAACCGGTAATTGTAATTGCTCGGAAATCAGTTCTGCGCTAGCCGCTTTTTCATCTTTAACAAGCCGCATAATAATGATATGACACACTTTAAAAGCAATTGTTTTTTTTAATGAAAAACTCAAATTAGAAAAACGTTCATTATGCCGATAGCTCTCATAATTTTGCACATAAAAAGAAATCTCACAACCCAGTAAAACGACCATCCAGACTAATTGTAGCCAGATAAGAAATAAGGGTAATGCGGCAAAGCTACCATAGATGGCGTTGTAACTTGATGCACCCAGTTGCAAGCTTAAATAGGCCCACTGTACTAGCTGATACAACATGCCTGTAGTAATACCTGCAATTAGCCCTGCCTGAAAATTTATTTTTTTATTAGGCATAAAAATAAAAATAAAGCTGAACAATGCAGACATAATCACTAATGGGGAGTATGTCATGGCATAAAGCACCATTCTAGTTCCAAACTCTGGTAATTGAATTACTTGGATCAGCCAGCTTATCTGAGTTTTTACAAAGACAGTCATACTACTAGAAGCAATTAATAATACCGGTGCCAGCATCATTAAAGATAAGTAATCACTTAACTTTCTTGCTAAGGGTCGGTTGTTTTTGATTTTCCATATATGATTAAACGATTCCTCAATATTGCCAATAACTTTGATAACCGTCCAAAATAAAACCACAATACCAATACCTGCAACAATTCCACCTTTAGTGCTGGATAACATGTTTTGTGAAAACTCAATCAACTGCAACATCATGGTATCCTGATCTGAGGATTGTTCCAGTAATTGCTGTTCTAGTTTTTTTTCAAAGCCAAAGCCTTTGGCAATACCAAATAACAAAGCAATGACTGGCACAATTGACAGTAGGGTATAAAGAGTTAATGCGGATGCCCTGAGTTGACAAAGATCGTTTTTAAAACCTTGAATGGCCAATAATAAGATTTTTAAAATGATGACTCCTTTTAGTTGTAATGAGGAATAATTTCTCTCAGGAATCGTCCAGATATCTTCTTTAATAAATTGTGTAATTGTTGAGGTCATCATCTAGAAATAGTGCAATAATAAACTGAAGTTAGAATTAAAATAATAAACCAGAAGCTTAGGGAGCTGTCGGGTTTTTCTAGGATTATGGATGATTCTACTACGACGATGGGAAACCGGCTCATTTTTACGGTCTTTTTCGTTGCGTAGTCTTGCTATGCGCCTTAAAAAATAATAAATAATTTGATTTTCCATGCGTTTCGCTACGAATCCCCATAACCCGACAGCCTTCTAGAAAATCAAGCATGTCTCTAAAAAAACCAGTACTTTTAGCAAAGCCATCGAATTTTTATTATTTAAAAACTGCCGCTTTGATTCTGCTTATTGCTGCCGCTTATTTTTTATTTGGTTTATTGGGACTGCAAATCACTATACCTCCGAGTCAGGAAAGTGCCATTTGGCCACCTGCAGGAATTGCCTTAGCTTCGATATTGCTTTATGGCAGTCGTATCCTGCCTGGAATTTTCATCGGTAATGTTTTAGTCAGTGCCTGGGCGTTTGACTTTGCCCCTCAGACCATTCAAATCTATCTGGCAACAGGAATAGGAGCAACCGGTTTTGCCTATTCGGCAGGAAGTTTAATCAAAAAGTATTCGGGTTTCCCTGTTGAACTTATTAGGGATAAAGAAATACTTTTATTTCTATTGTTAGGCGGGCCTGTGAGTTGCTTAATCCCTGCAACAATAGGTATTACTGCCATGTTTTTCAGTGGAATTATTTTAGTATCAGAAATACCCATTAACTGGTTAACCTGGTGGGTGAGTGATATTTTGGGTGTGTTTATATTTACCCCCATTTTACTGACAATTTTTACTCCCGGCAATAAGCTTTGGATAAAACGTCGTTTATCACTGGGGCTTCCCCTAATGGCTTCTTTTTCGATTGTTTTATCTTTTTTCTTTTATATTCTTAATCTTGAGGAGCAACGTCATCAGCAGTTTTTTATTGATGATACTTTATCTGTAACACACGCCTTTGAAAGTCGGATTGATATCCATTTGCGCTTTATTCGATCTATTCAGAATTTTTATCAAAGTTCAGACCATGTTTCAAAACAGGAATTTGAACAATTTACCCGTTCTTTTTTTAATGGTTTTAAAGAAAACATAGACCTGCAGTTTTTTGAGTATTCGGCTAAAAACAAACTATCCTTAGTGCATCATAAATTCAAAGGAAATAGAGAGAGTGTGTCGTTAAATATTGAGCAAGAGTTGCTGGACATTATGATGACAAAAAACAATCAAATTTTCTTATCGACCAGTTTAAAAAGGAATGAAAGTCATTTTTACGCAACAGTTAAGGAAAGCAATAGTAAGCTTCCTGCAGGAAGCATTGTTAGCACAATTTCTTTGCCTCAGTTAATAAAAAGTGTCTATAAAAAATCAAATATCTCTGATAATTTAATCTTGTCAATCCGTAATGCTAAAAATAATGAATTACTGTACGGTAATGAAAATTCCCAATATCCAAATATTGAACACTTTATTTTCATCGCTAATCAGCAATGGAAATTAACTTTCTGTTTTGATACTAAACAATATTATTCAAACACACATTGGGCAATCTGGTTAGTGCTTATCAGTGGCTTTCTTTTTACCAGTTTGCTAGGTTTGTGTTTGCTTCTTTTAACCGGTCGATACATAAGAACCCAGCAACTTATCAATGACAGAACCGGCGAATTATTAACGGCAAAAAATAATGCAGAATCAGCTAGCCAGGCTAAAACTCAATTTTTATCTAATATAAGTCACGAGTTGAGAACGCCGCTTAATGGTATTTTAGGGTTTAGCCAGCTATTGCAAAAAAAACCTCATTTATCAGAAGAAGATAAGAAACAAATTTCTATTATTCATCACTGTGGAGAGCATTTACTAACAATAATTAATGACATTCTTGAGATTTCAAAAATTGAATCGCATAAAATTGTTATTCAATCGGTGCGATTTAACTTTAAAACCTTTATTGACAATATTATTTATGTATTTACCCTTAAGGCAGAAGAAAATAAGCTGCAATTAATAGTCAATCAACAGTTTATTCCACAATGGGTTCAGGGAGATGAGAAACGTTTAAATCAGATAATCAGTAATTTACTGGATAATGCGATTAAGTTTACTGATGAAGGCGTTATTACGCTTAATATTTCACATACAGATGATCTATTAAGACTCAGCATAAGCGATACTGGTTGTGGAATATCTATTGCTGATCAACAAAAAATATTTACACCTTTTACTCAGATTAATCATAATAATTTTTCTAAAGAAGGCGTTGGCTTAGGCCTGGCAATTTGTTATGAATTAACACAATTAATGAAAGGGAGTATTTCTGTTAGCAGTGATACAGAGCAGGGCAGTACTTTCAATTTTTCTGTACCGTTACCATTAGCAAAAACAACTAGCTCTTATACTAATAGCTCTGGTTTCTCCGCATCGCCGGTAAAAAACATGCATATATTGATTGCAGAAGATAACGAAATCAATATGATGCTAATTACTTATATGTTAGAAAGTTTTGATTGTACATTTGACACCGCAAATAATGGTGCGGAAGCGATTGAGTTATTATCGAAGAATAGCTATCAATTAGCACTGATTGATATAAATATGCCTGTTATCAATGGTTTTGAGTTGATTTATGACATGAGGCAAAAAAACATCACAATACCAGTAATTGCAATCAGTGCCTATGCTGATAAAAACAAAATAGAAGAAGCTTTGTCCGCAGGCTTTGATGAATACTTAACCAAACCCATAGATCAGGAAACATTAAAAAGTCTGATTAACCGCTATGCATAGGGTGTATCTTTGCGCGTCCTAATAAATTAATACCTCACAGCCTTTCGCAAATATATACTGAGTAGTGGCTTTTTTACTATTTTGTGTCAAAACCAGCCTTTGCTTCGCTTGCAAACCCCTACCAATACTAACATCAACGGGACTTCAATCAAAACGCCTACAACCGTAGCCAAGGCGGCGCCTGATGATAAACCAAATAACATGACGGCAGTCGCAATCGCCACTTCAAAGTGATTAGATGCACCGATAAGTGCAGAAGGTGCAGCATTTTCATAAGAAAAGCCCCAGCATTTAGCCGCGATATAAGTGATAGAAAAAATCAGAATGGTTTGTAAGGCTAATGGAATAGCAATCCATAAAATGGTGAGTGGGTTGGCAATAATGACATCCCCTTTAAATGAAAACAATAAAATCAGTGTCAGCAATAAAGCGATAATAGTCACGGGCGTTAAAACGTGTAGAAATTTTTGCTCAAACCAGTCCAGCCCTTTATGCGCTACAATCCATTTGCGCGAAAAGTATCCCGCAAACAGCGGTAATGCTACATAAATACTAATAGACAATACCAGTGCTTCCCAAGGAACAGGTAATTGGCCGACGCCGAGTAGAAAACCACCAATCACACCGAATAAAATTAACATCACCAGTGAATTGATTGCGACCATCACCAAGGTATGCCCTGCATTGCCTTTAGCCAGATAACCCCAGACTAAAACCATGGCTGTGCAAGGCGCAACACCTAATAAAATACAACCTGCCAGATAGCTACGCCATAAGGGTATGGCCATCATTTTTACACCTTCATGCATAACGACAGTGCCAGAGCCATAGTGGCTCCCTAAAGGTAAGTCCAGACCAAAAGGCATTTTTACCAGATCAATCGCATCTGTGCCAATAAATTGTTGAAATAATATCCCCAGAAACAGATAGGCTATAGCATACATGGTAAATGGCTTAATCGCCCAATTAACAATCAGCGTCAGTGACACAGGTTTAATACTTTTGCCTGCTTTAAGCACTTCAGCAAAATCAATTTTTACCATAATGGGATACATCATAAAAAACAGACAAATCGCGATGGGTATAGAAACAACAGGCGCCCCATTAACATTGATGCTCATGCCGTCTAGTGTTTTAGCAAATTCGGGCGCATACACACCTAATAGAATACCTGCTCCAATACACAAAGCGACCCATACAGTAAGATAGCGTTCAAAAAAACCCATATCATGTTGTTTTTCAATCATCGTGTTTCTCCATTAAGCAGTTAGCTGCCCAATTTTATTTAGCTCTACTGTTAATTCTTCAGATGGCATGGTTTCCAGGGGGAGTGCCAGCATTTTTTCAACGCGTAATTTTAAGGTGGCAAATGTTTGTTCAAAAGCTGCGATTTTTTCCTCATCCGTACCTTCAATATGACCCGGGTCTGATACCCCCCAGTGCGCACGTACCGCTTTAGTTAAATAAACAGGGCAAGTTTCACCGGCTGCGTTATCACAAACGGTAATCACAATGTCCATAGTTGTATCTTCAAAACCTTCCCAGGATTGGCTTTGATAACCTTCTGTGGGTAAGCCATGACGTTTTAAAGTTGCTAATGCGCCTGTATTAATTCTACCAATCGGGTGACTGCCTGCTGAAAAGGCTTTAACACGTCCTTTTCCCAGCTGATTAATTAAAGCCTCTCCCATTACACTGCGGCATGAGTTACCCGTACAAATCACAAAAATATTTAACATTTTATGCCTACCTTTTTTTTAAAAAATTGACTCTACCCACAACACGATGATTTTTTATTATCTTCAGCAGGACGGCAGGCATAAGGATTCTCTCCATCAGATACCGCTTTTGCGTCATTAAAGGTGGGAATTTCATTGAGTGAATGAAAAGACTCCCAGGCAATACCTTGAGGATCCATTACCCAGTATTTATCTGAACGGGAATAACAACAGGCTGCATTTTCCTGAGCTTCAATCGGTGTTTGCGTGGCATCCAATTGTTGCTTGATAGTCTGTAATTCTGCTTCGTTATCTGCTTGAATACCCAGGTGATCCAGACCCAGTTTTTCACTGCGATTAGAAATTGCAAAATTAACCCGTGGATCATCTAACATCCACTTAGCATAATCATCATGCAGAACCGTAGGCTGACAGCCAAACATAGTGCTGTAAAAGTTAATATTTTGTTCGAGATTATCGACTGACAAGTGAACGTGTAATCTTTTCATGGTTATTTCCTGTAGTGTTAAGTGGATATTCGAATATACATATGTTTTTAATGCTAAATATGCTGATTTTGTGCCCTTTGATTAACAACAAAGTGCCGAAACCGGTCGATTGCCCATTTGTTGTAAGCGTTGTAAATCCATCTTTAATGTTTCTGTGAGTTCTACAGCCGCTAAAGCATTTTTTAGCAGGGGCTGAGTCCAGTCAGGTAATTCTGGATTTATTTGATAAAAAACCCATTGCCCATCCCGGCTGTCCAGTAATAAGCCGCATTGACGTAATGAGGCTAAATGGCGAGATATTTTAGGTTGCGACAAGTCCAGTGCGGTAGTCAATTCACACACACAGAGCTTACCTTCCTTTTGTAATAAAGTGATACAGCGCAAGCGCGTGTCATCGGACAGACATTTAAAAAATTGTGCAGGTAAAAGCATTATCGTAGCCAAATATTAATATTCGTATAATCATATATTAAAAAATCTAGTCATTCAAGTTTTTTTTATTTGAGATATAAAGCTTGTGGTAAGGGTGGGCAATCTTTTCCAATGCTGTTGACTTAAGAAAAAAGCGCCTTCTCCAGCGGGATGCCTATATGGAAGTAGGTAAGTAGAATAACGCAGGAGCAGTTATCGAGAAGGTTGGGATGAGGGG
>CAZNGU010000058.1:0-8252 GCA_964572325.1 uncultured Methylomarinum sp. | reverse complement strand
GATCAGGCAGGTGATGAGATCAATCTTGGAGAGCTGTTTACCAGATTGAGCGATCAGTGGAAACTTGTTTTAGGTATAACCGCCGGAGGCTGTTTGTTGGCCGTTTTATTTGCGCTAATGTTGCCAAATGTTTATCAGTCGACTGCAACTGTGTCGATACCGCCAGCAGGAAACATTGCACCGATAATTGAAATTAACACACTTCTTGGCGGTAATTCGATTACAGCAGCAACAAAGGCCAGGTTGGAAAGTGATTTTAGTGAGAGTCAGATATCGACTATAAATACGCTCTTTGGTGGTAATAATGCTATTCCTGCAACACCTCAGGATGTGTTTCACCGTTACTTTAATTTATTTCGCTCCGATAAAATTTTGGCAGAATATATTGATGAAAACCAATATCTAAAAAAACTCTACCCCAATGAAGATAAACCAATATCAGCGCTGCTGGCTAAACTGCTTAAAGGGTGGTCGGTTGAAATACTGGAGCCAAAGCCATCAGCTAAAGGTGGCTATGTTGGTGAACCCAAAAGGGTAAAAGTCAGTCTCGAGGCTAAAGACGAAGCGATAGGTGTTGACCTGCTTAATGGTTACGCAAAATATGTTAATCGAAGATTGATAACAATTTTTCAAAATAATGCGAATAAAATTATTGTTGGTAAGGCTGAAGCACTCGGTAATTCAGTTGCCATACAAAGAGAGAAATTTCGGCAGCAAAGAGTACTAACCATAGAAAAAATGGAGTATGAAAATACTAAAAAAATTGCTGTATTACAGGAGCAAATAACGGCCGCACTTAATAAGGCGGGTGCTAATAGAAGCACTAGAATTGCGCACGCAAAAGAAGCGTTAAAAATGGCAAAAACACTGGGCGTTCTAAACCCTAGTACGGTGGATATAATGGCCAAGAAAGGGCAGAAGAATACTGCTACAGGCACAAGTATTACGGTTATAGACAAGCAGGCGATACCCCTTTATTTGTATGGTTCAAAATATTTGAGTACGTTGATTGAAACATTGAATAGCAGAAATGGTGATGAGGTTTTTCTGAGCAGCCTAAGTGAACTTAAAGAAAAAATTCACGTAATAAAAAACGATGCAGTTCTGGCGGCATTAAAGGCGAGGAAAACAGATGATCCATGGATTGAGGGTTTATCTGGTGAGCTATCTAAAATTGATGCTATAAAAAAATTAGCCCCTGATTTTAGTAACGTGCTTGCCTATACCATGGATGCTCCAGCTATCGTTACAGATAAACCAGTAAAGCCTAAGAGAATATTAATCGTAGCGGTAGGCTTGGTCTTAAGTTTGTTTATTGGTGTTTTTGTGGCGTTGGTTGTGGGGGTGAAGAAGGAGACTAGACAGGATAGAGTGTGATTTGAGGTTAAAAAGTGTTTTATGGAGTATGTTCTTTGATTTTATGTTTGCTACAAACTGACCTGCTGATGACTGCCAGCTTGATTTCTCGTCAAAATAAATGACTGATAAAACCCAAAAATAAAGATCAGAAATCATACAGTTGAATTTGTGTAACGAATTAACTGAGAATTCGACAACCTGCCTTCAAAACGAACTTAACATCACCCCAAAAGACAATAATAAGCAATCGTCAATGCGTTAGTCAGCACAATGGGTAAAAAATTAATGCTCAGCCCATCATTGCCCCTGTCACATGTCAGTAATGAGTAATTACACGATTTTATTTATTGTGCAGGTAAGCGCGCTTACTCTAGCTGGCATTTTCTCAGCTATATTAATGCGCGAATCTGTTCAAGTAATGTCAGGTAAGATTTACTGATTTTTAATTTCAAATAGCGTACGTCTGTTACTCGTTTCGAGGTGCTAACTATAGCCTGGATGGTGGTCGGTTATTTTAGTTTATTCGACATGGGACTGAGCCGGGCATTGACTAAACTTGTAGCTGAAAAAATGGGTCATGATAGGAGCAAAGATATACCTCCGCTTATCTGGACAGCGATGTGGTTAATGATGATACGAGGTGTGCTGGGCACGCGGCAATTGTTGCGGCTATTTCGCCATGGCTGGTATGCAGTATATTAAATGTTCTCCTGCATTACAGTCCGAAACACTGGTCGCGTTTTACCTGCTTTCTGCTGCGGTGCCAATTGTTATCAGCAGTACTGGTCTTAGAGGTGTTCTTGAAGCGTATCAGCGTTTTGGGCTGGTTAATGCAGTCCGTATCCCGCTTGGCGTGCCTACCTTTTTCAACCCGAATTAATAGCCTGATTTTTTGACTATCACGTCCATACCCTATAAACTTCCCGCCACAAGTGGGGTGATAGATCGGCTGTGAGAAGCGCAACACTGGTAGTGTAGAGGTCGGCTGTCCTGTCTGGAACCAGTAAAGTCCCTAGCTGTTTTCTCATAGCATTTATCTTGAATGACTTGAATTTTTTCATATTGTGGCATGGAAAGACCTGACCCCATTTTTTTCGACCCCTTTCGCTCTCTGACCCCACTTATTGATTTATCTAGTTTTTGAAATATTAACCATTGAATATACAAATTAAACCATTAGGACAGGTAGGTTTTTACATCAAGTTTGGACAATTCAATGTTTATATTGATCCTTACCTGTCCAACTCGGTTCAAGAAAAAGAAAATTCTGAAATTTCCAGGTTAATGCCTATTCCAGAAGCACCTGAAGGTATTATAGATTCAGATTTTGTTCTGCTTACACACGATCACAGAGATCACTGCGATGATGATACTTTGACACCTATGGCAAATGCATCTAAATCTTGTCTGTTTATTGGCCCGCATAAGGTGATACAAAAATTACAACAATTAGGGTTTGAGGAAAACAGGTTTTTATTGGCAAAAGCTACTTTACAGCTATCAAATGATATAACCATCCATGTTGTACCTTCAGCTCATCCTATTGTAGAGAAAAATGCTCAGTCGGGTTGGAATGCCATTGGATACATTATTGAGTATAAAGGAATAAAAATATATCATGCAGGTGATACATCACTTTGCGATGAGGTGATTGAATCCGTGCAAGTTTTTGGTGATATAGATATTGCTATGATTCCTGTGAATGAAAGAAATTATATGAGGGACAAACAAGGCATAATTGGTAATATGAGTGTGCGTGAGGCGTTTTACTTTGCAGAAAGAATTGGTGCAGAAACATTAATCCCTACACACTGGGACATGTTTGCTCAAAATCAGGTCTATCAGGAGGAAATAGAACTCCTGTATCAAAAACTAAAACCAGACTTTGAGATAAGTTTTGGTGAGATCATACTAAACGAGTCATGTTAGTTAGTATTATTATTCGAACCTATAATGAACAAAAGCATTTAGAGGAACTGTTGAAGAGTATTAATCAACAGAAGTGCAAGGAAGTTCAGCATGAAGTTGTCATTGTTGATTCTGGTTCAACTGATAAAACACTGGTTATTGCAGAAAAATATGCTTGCCGGATTACGCATATTAAAAAAGGAGAGTTTACCTTTGGTCGCTCACTTAATATAGGTTGTGGTTTTGCTCAAGGTGAGATTCTGGTTTTTGTTAGTGGGCATTGCATACCTGCTTCATCTGACTGGCTTGAAAACTTGGTGAAACCGATCATTGAACAATGCGCTGTCTATACTTATGGCTGTCAAAAAGGTAATGGTGATACTAAGTTTAGCGAGCATCAGGTCTTTAAAAAATATTACCCTTCTCAAAGTAATATTCCGCAAGAGGGTTTTTTTTGTAACAATGCCAATGCCGCACTCTTAAAAAAACAGTGGCAACAAACCCCGTATTGTGAATTATTAACTGGCCTGGAAGATATGCATCTGGCAAAAAAGTTAGTTGAACAAAACAATAATATTGCCTATGTAGCAGAAGCGCCGGTTTACCATATCCATGAAGAGTCATGGTCTCAAGTTAAAAATCGTTATGAGCGCGAATCCATTGCGCTACAAAAAATTATGCCAGAAGTTCATGTTAATTTCCTTGATTTTATTACATATTATTTTAGCGCTATCACACATGATATAACTCAGGCAAAAAAACAGAATGTATTATTCAGTAATTTTAAAGACATTCTTTTGTTTAGATTAATGCAATACTGGGGAAGTTACAAAGGTAACCATGAACATAAAAAACTCTCAGCAGAGACAAAGAAAAAATATTTTTATCCTAAACACTAAATTTTAAGAAACAGGGCATTTTTAAGTGAATAAAAAACAAAAAATTGTTGCGCTATTACCAATGAAAGCCAATAGTGAGCGAGTCAAAGGTAAAAATTTCAGACTATTAGCGGGTAAGCCTCTTTTTAAGTGGGTTTTAGATTCATTATTGGATGTAGAGGTTATTGATAAAGTAGTGATTAATACAGATGCGAGACATATTCTTGAAGAAAATGGACTGGTTGAAACTGATAGAGTGATGATCCGAGATAGAAAATCGGAACTTTGTGGTGATTTAGTAAGTATGAACTTGATATTGGCTGATGATATTGAAAATGTTGAAGCTGATTTATACTTAATGACGCATACCACAAACCCATTACTCAGTACAAAAAGTATTGCAAATGCAATTGCGAGTTTTGAAAATGAAAGAGACCAATATGATTCTTTGTTTATGGTTAATAAGATACAAACACGTTTTTATAAAGAAGATATGACACCTGTAAACCATGATCCTGATAATTTGATTCGAACTCAAGATTTAGAGCCTTGGTATGAAGAAAATTCCTGTATGTACCTGTTTTCAAAGCAAAGCTTTGAAAAGACAGGAGCTAGAATTGGTGAAAAACCGAAAATGTATATTACACCTGCGTTAGAAGCTGTTGATATTGATGAACCTGAGGACTGGACTATGGCTGAGGCTTTAGCACTGTATGAACAAAATAAGGAGAATAGCTAATGCGTATTTTAGTCACCTGCCCACCCATGCTGGGAATGCAAGATCATTTTTTGCCTATTTTAAAAAAATATGGTGTTGATGCACACTGTCCAGATGTAGTGCAAACAATGAGCGAACAAGAATTAATTGAGCTGGTACCACAATTTGATGGCTGGATCATTGGTGATGACCCTGCCACTGCTAAAGTCTTTGAGGCTGCAAAACAGGGACAGTTAAAAGCAGCGGTTAAATGGGGCATTGGTGTTGATAATGTTGATTTTTCAGCCTGTGAGCGTTTAGGCATTCCAATTATCAACACCCCTAATATGTTTGGTCCCGAAGTAGCTGACATTGCTCTTGGTTATGTAGTAGCCCTGGCAAGAGAAACTTTTTTTATAGACAGAGCTATCCGAAATGGTGACTGGCCCAAAAATCGAGGTATTTCTCTGTCAGGTAAAAAAGTAGGCGTTATCGGCCAGGGTGATATTGGCTACAACTCTGCAATGCGATTGTCAGCCTGTGGTATGGATGTAATTGCTTGGGACCCCGGCGTGTTAGAATCTAAAGATGCCTGTATTGCTATGGCTCAATGGCCAGAGCAAGTGGAAGACTGTGATTTCCTGGTTTTTACCTGTTCATTAAATGACAAAAACCGTCATATGCTCAATAAAGAAATTTTAGACAAATGCAAACAGGATGTACGTATTATAAACGTTGCGCGAGGCCCGCTGATCAATGAAGTGGATTTGTGCGCAGCATTGGAGTCAGGAAAAGTTCACTCTGCTGCTTTAGATGTTTTTGAAGAAGAACCATTACCAATGGGTAGCCCATTACGTGACATGCCCTTGTGTATCTTTGGCTCACATAATGGCTCAAATACCAGTGATGCAGTTGTGAAAACTAATGAACGGGCTATTGAATGTTTAATGGAATTTCTGAATATCAGTAAATGAAAAACGCAGCCATTATAACCGGTAGTGCTGGGGGTATCGGTAAGGCGCTTGTTAATGAATTTAAAAAGGCAGGTTACCATACCATCGGTATTGATCAGCACCATGCTAAATGTGCAGATATAAATATTGTTTGCGACCTATCAGAACTGGTTAATAATAAAGAAGCAGAATTGAAACTATATGAACAAATAATTGAAGCATTGCATGGCAACGTACTGAGAATACTAATAAATAATGCGGCGGTACAAATACTGGATGATATAGAGCATGCAGAGTTAACAGATTTTAAAAAGACTATGGATGTTAATTTAATCGCACCATTCCTACTGTCCAAACTCTTTTTTCAAAGGCTAAAAGAATCAAAAGGTTCAATTATAAATATTGGCTCTATCCATGCAAAACAAACCAAACAAAAATTTATCGCTTATGCAACTAGTAAAGCTGCCCTAAAAGGTTTAACGCAAGCTATGGCTATCGATTTTGGTAAATATGTAAGGGTCAATATTATACAGCCAGCAGCTATTTCAACCGAGATGTTAGTTGATGGTTTTAAAAATAATCCGGAAGGCTTAAAACAGCTGGAATTTTTTCACCCTTCAGGGTTTCTTGGAGCGCCGAAAGATGTTGCTAAGCTTGCTGTCTTTCTTTCAAAAGATGAAAGCCGATTTATTAATGGTGCATCAATAGATATAGATGGTGCTATTGGTGTGCGACTGCACGATCCTGATTAACAATCAAAAGTATAGAAAAGTATAATGTCATTATCATATATGTATCTTGATCCAGAGGAAGTCTTAGATTCTGAGGATTTTAAAACTGTAGAATATTTTTTAAAGCATACAAATAGAATGGGTATAGGTTGGCATTATATTGTTGATTTAACCTGGGTTTATTCGCTTGCAAAAAATTGGCCTGCTTCTTATAGGGTACTTGATGCGGGAGGTGGTAGGGGGCCAACACAGTTTTTATTGGCTGAGATGGGATTTGATGTAACAAATATTGACCTTTTTCATTTTACACCTCACGATGTGCAGAAACTGAGATATCAATTATATAAAAGGCAGTTAGAAAGTTATGTAACTTCAGATTACGTTGAACACTTGAAAGCTTTTCGTAGCCCACTGCAGGGGATAAAAGTATTAGTTCGTGGCTTGATAAAGATGCCTGTGTTTAACTCTGTAAGTAATGTTGTTTATGGGCGAATGCATACAAACTGGCGTTGCAAATATGGCTATCAGAATAGGGGGGTTGGGAAAATAGAATGGGTTGTAGGGAACTTATGTAATATGCCTGAATATCAAGATAATGGTTTTGATGCTATAGTTTCGCTGTCTGCCTTAGAGCATATTCCTATGAATATACTACCAATAGCCTTATCTGAAATTAAAAGAGTTGTGAAATCAGAAGGAGCTTGGGCCGTAACTACATCAGGTACAAACCAAATTGAGTCTTGGTATCATGAGCCGTCAAAAGGCAATTGTTTTAGTGAACGTGATTTTGAAAGGTTGTTTGGGGCTACATTGAAAGGAGGTATTGATGCAGATGCAGCAATTGAGAAATACCAAAACTGTGATTACTTAAAACGTAACCTTGCTTCTTTTTACAAAAAATCAGGTGATAATGGAATGCCTTATGGGGTATGGGATCCAAAATATATCCCTGTTGGGCTTTTTAATAAGTGAGTGTAGGAAAAATTATTTAGTAAGAATAGGGTGAGTATTATTAAAAAATCAGTCTTTGGTACATTTAGTAAAAGACTTTGGAGTTCATCAACGGCGATGATGTGGTTAGGTCATACGGTAAAAGGGTTACAAGTAGTTTTGGTTTTGCCCTTAGTGTTTTCATTTCTAACTACTGAAGAGATTACAGTCTGGCTGATATTTCTTACATTAATCAGCCTGCAAGTATTAGCAGATATGGGCTTTACGCCTACCTATACTCGTGCTTTGTCTATGGCGCTTGCTGGCGCGAAAGGTTTGAGTAATTCAACCGCTAAATATTCACTTGAAAAAACACCTAATAAAATACTTAAAAATGACATAGTAACAACAATGTTAGTGACGTATGGACGCGTGAGCTTAGTTGCTACGATAGTATTGATAGTGATTGGCACTGCGGTGCTTTTAAATCCAATAGGGAAAGTTGTTGATGCAAATGAAGCGTGGACTGCATGGTGCGTGGTATTGGTGTCTTCAGCTGTTACGTTTTATGGGAATTCATACATTGCTTATCTTCAAGCGATACAGCGAATCCCGCATATTCACAGACTTCGAGCAATAACTGGTGTGGCAGCAACTGTGAGTATTGTTATCGCACTGGTGCTTGAGACCGGTATTTTGGGGTTAATCATAGCACAGCAAATATGGCAGCTTCTATTGATACTATGGTATAGGCGGAGTGCCAAAAAATACGGAATGTATCAGGATGTCTCAACTG